>JBIPMZ010000333.1:0-2626 GCA_044376165.1 Cyanobium sp. | reverse complement strand
GGCCGAGCAGCTGCTGATGCGCATGGCCAAAGACCTCGAGGAGAACGCGGAGATCCAGCAGCTGCCCAAGCGCGAAGGCCGCAACATGATCATGTTTCTCTCGCCCCGCAAATCTCCGGGAGGCAAGCCGGCAGGGGTGGCCCCAGCCCCTGCTCGCCCCCGCACCATCACCACTCCAGCCCCGGTGGCCGCGCCAGTTCCTGCGGCCGCGCTGACCCCCGAGCCGCAGCTGGAGCCCGAGCCCGCTTCCCAGCCGGGCTGAGCCGGCCCCGGGGCGTTCAGCCCAGGCTTTCCGCCAGGAAGGTGAGCATCTCCTGCCACCCGACGGCCGCGGCGGCGGGGTGGAAGTCGTCGCGCGCTTCGCAGAGGAAGCCATGGCCCGCCTCCTCCAGGGTGAGCAAGCGGTGGCTGCGCTCGGGCGCACGACCCTGGTTGGCGGTGTGCAGAGCCCGATCGATCGCCGCGCGGTCCTCCGCTGGGAGGAGCGCATCCTCGCGGCCGCAGACGCAGAGCAGGCGGCCCTCGATGGCGGGAACCCCCTCGAGGGTGGGAGGCCCTCCCCCGGGCCGGCCTGTGGCCACCCCCGCCCCGTAGAAGTTGCAGCTGGCGCGCACCCGCGGCAGCGAGGCCGCGAGCATGGCCACATGGCCACCAAAGCAGAAGCCCACGCAACCCAGGCCCCCGGGAAGGGGCGGCAGGCTTTGGGCCAACCAGTCGGCGGCCAGGGAGAGATCGGCGAGCAGGCCGGCGGCGGTGGTGCGCTCCTTGTGGGAGCGCCCCTCCTGCAGCGCAGCCTGGTCGTAGCCGAGATCGAGCCGGGGGGCGGTGCGGCTGAACAGGGGCACCGCCAGGGCGGCGTAACCCGCCAGGGCGAGGCGGCCGGCCACGCTGCGCAGCCAGGCGTTCACCCCAAAGACTTCGGGCAGTACCAGCAGGCCGGCGCGAGGCGGGCTCTCCGGCGGCAAGGCGAGCCAGCTCACGAGCGCCGCCTGCCCCTCCTCTCGGGGGGGTAGGGAGACCCAGTGGCCGATCTCGGGGTCGGGCCAGGGCGGCAGCCCCTCAGCGGGGGCCAAGGAGACAGCGGAGGGGGGGAGCACGGGAGCAGGCTGTCACAGCCCGGCACATCGCCGTAGGACAACAGGGGAATTGTCACGGGGGCCAAAGCTCCGTAGGGTGGCCGGCAGTTGATCCGGCCACTCCGGCGTGCGATTCCACATCCAACAGGAAAGCGACATTCCGGCGTCGACCCAGCTCTACAACCAGATCTGCTTCGCCATCGCCGCCCGGCACTACCCGCCGGGTCATCGCCTGCCCAGCACCCGTCAGCTGGCGATGCAGACCGGGCTGCACCGCAACACGATCAGCAAGGTGTACCGCCAGCTGGAGACCGACGGGGTGGTGGAAGCCATGGCCGGTTCCGGCATCTACGTGCGCGACCAGCAAAAACCGCGGGAGATCAAGCCGCCGCCGGGGCTGCGCAGCAAAATCACGCCGGATGTCGACCGAGAGGTGCGCCAGAGCGTCGATCGGCTGCTGAATTCCGGCTGCACCCTCCAGCAGGCCCGCGAACTGCTCACCCGAGAAATCGACTGGCGGCTGCGCTGCGGGGCCCGGGTGCTGGTCTCCACCCCCCGGGAGGACATCGGCGCCTCGATGCTGATCGCCGAGGAGCTCACCCCCACCCTCGATGTGCCGGTGGAGGTGGTGCCGATGGAGGAGCTGGAATCCGTGCTGGAGAGCTCCAGCCAGGGCACCGTGGTCACCAGCCGCTATTTCCTCCAACCCGTGGAGGACATCGCCAAGAAGCACGGCGTGCGGGCCGTGGCGGTCGACCTGAACGACTTCCGCCACGAACTCGACCTGCTGAAGGAGCTGCGGCAGGGAAGCTGCGTGGGCCTGGTGAGCATCAGTCCGGGCATTCTGCGGGCGGCGGAGGTGATCCTGCACAGCATGCGCGGCAACGAGCTGCTGGTGATGACCGCACTTCCAGACACCGGCAGCCGGCTGCTGGCGCTGCTTCGGGCCGCCAGCCATGTGCTCTGCGATCGGCCGAGCCTGCCGCTGGTGGAGCAGACCCTCCGCCAGAACCGCGCGCAGCTGATGCGCCTGCCGGTGGTGCACTGCGCCCAGAGCTACCTGGGGGCGGCCACGATCGATCAGCTGCGCAAGGAGATTGGACTGCTGACCGACTGAGACTGTGATGCTCAAGGCGATCCGCGCCGATCTGGCGATCATCCAAGAGCGGGATCCAGCCTGCCGTGGCACCTTGGAAATCCTGCTCTGCTACCCCGGCTTTCATGCCCTGGTGCTGCATCGCATCAGCCATCGGCTCTGGGGGGCGGGCCTGACCCTGCCGGCGCGGCTGCTCAGCCAGGTGGGGCGCCTGTTGACGGGGGTGGAGATCCACCCGGGGGCTCGGATCGGCCGGGGGGTGTTCATCGACCACGGCATGGGGGTGGTGATCGGCGAGACGGCGGTGGTGGGAAACCAGTGCCTGCTCTACCAGGGGGTGACCCTGGGGGGTACCGGCAAGCAGCACGGCAAACGGCACCCCACCCTGCGGGACAACGTGGTGGTGGGAGCGGGCGCCAAGGTGCTGGGGGCGATCACGGTGGGATCCAACACC
>JBIPMZ010000064.1:0-10070 GCA_044376165.1 Cyanobium sp. | reverse complement strand
CCCGAGGTGCCGCTGCTCCCGCCGCTCCCGGTGGACCGGCTGCTGGAGATCGAAGGGGATTCACTGGCGCCGCTGCTGCGCGGCCTGCTCTCCCGCCAGCTGATCCGCGATCCCCTCGGCCAGGTGTACAACCTCGGCCCGAAGCGGCTGGAGCTGCTGCTCCGCAGCCCTTTCCGCCTCCGCCTGCGACCTCTGGAACGGGGCCCCTTCCAGGCCGGGTTGGAACTGGAGCTGGAACTGGGCAGCGAGCGTCAGGCCTGGAAGTCCCTGCTCACCGACCTGGCCGGCTCCCTTCGCCTTCAAAACCTGCGGGAAAGCGCCTCGCGCCGGGATCCCGTTCGGGCGGTCGATTGGTTGCGCGAGGACGGAACGGTGGTGGGGGGCTGGCGATGGCTTGGATCCGCTGATGGTCAAGCCCGGCTGCTCTTCTTTCTCGGTTCCCCCCCCTTGCCCTCCCTGCCGATGGGCACCGAATGGCCGCGGCCCGGCCGCCAGGAGCTGCGGCTCCGGGCCAGACCGGCCGCCCTCGACGCCCTGGGACTGCTTCCCCCCCTCTTGCCCGGGGTGGTGCGGCAGGCGGAGCAGCTCTGGATCGAGGCGCTACCACCTCCGGGGGGCGGTGGAAGCCAGCCGATCAGCCAGCTGAGGGGACGCCTTCAGGTGCGCCGCTGACCTGCTCGTCCCGCCTCTCCCGGCGCCGTCGGTCAGCGGCCACCGTCTCCTCCATCAACTCGACGGCCTGGGCCATCTTCTCGAGGTTGGTGGCGTAGAGGTTGAGATCCTTGTCGAGCCGATCCTTCATCAGTCCCATGGCCTCGCCGAGGGTATGGGCGGAGCGGCGCAGCTCCTGGGGATCCATGGCATCGGCTCCGCGGGCCTGCTCCAGGAGGCTCAAGAGACCCACGGCCATCAGGCGGGAGTAGTGGAAGTCGGAACGGCGAATCTCGGCGAGGGCGGTGGCCAACGGTTCGGGTGCCCCTTCCCCCTGCCGCTCCACCCACTCCTGCACCCTCTCGACGCCCACCTCGCCCATCGCGGCCACCGCCGCATCCCGGCGGGCGCGCAACTCGGCCGCATCGAAGCCGGAGGAGGCACAGAGGGCCTGGAACAGGGGCTCCCGCTGCGCCTCCGGCCGATAGCCGCGGGCGAACCCATCGAACACCTGCACCAAGCCCACGGCAAAGAGGGGATCGCTGCGAAACCCCTTCTGACGACTCAGGAGATGCAGCTCGACCAGCAGCTCGTCGACCATGCGTCGATAGAGGGGGCTGATCACATGCGGGAAGGCCGCGTGAAAGGCACGCTTGCTGTCGGAGACGGTGAGAGCGCTGCCCACGCGGTGGATCCTGCAGGGATTCCGACCTTAGCGCCGTACCCGGAGCCCCCGGCTGCCAGCCCGTCGGTAGGATCGGCTCAGTGACTGTGAACGCCGTGCCGATGATCCCGATCGTGATCGAAGAGTCGGGCCGGGGGGAGCGGGCGTTCGACATTTACTCTCGCTTGCTCCGCGAGCGGATCATCTTCCTGGGGGAGCCGGTCACCGCCGAGTCTGCCAACCGGGTGGTGGCCCAGCTGCTGTTCCTCGAAGCGGAGGATCCGGAGAAAGACATCTTTTTGTACATCAACTCGCCCGGGGGATCCGTGTATGACGGCCTCGGCATCTTCGACACCATGCAGCACGTCAAGCCCGATGTGCAGACGGTGTGCGTCGGCTTGGCCGCCTCGATGGGTGCTTTCCTGCTCTGTGCCGGTGCCCCTGGCAAGCGCAGCAGCCTCACCCATTCGCGGATCATGATTCACCAGCCGCTGGGCGGGGCTCGCGGCCAGGCCAGCGACATTCGCATCCAGGCAGACGAGATCCTTTATCTCAAGAAAAAACTCAACCAGGAGCTGGCCGATCGCACAGGCCAGCCGCTCAGCCGGATCGAGGAAGACACCGACCGAGACTTCTTCATGTCCCCCGTTGAAGCCGTGAGCTATGGCTTGATTGATAAAGTTATTGAAAAGCGAACAATACGACCTGTCTAGATACGAAACGTCTGAGCACGCGCATTCAGCCTCATGCACATAGAACAGTTTGCGCATCCATATCCATGGATTGATTTTATCTAATCTATATGATTTATAAATAAAAAGACCTTCCGGTAAGCTCCGGAAGGTCAAATTTTTTGACGATTTTGGAAAATAGAACGTTAGGGCTGTGATTACGGATGTCAGGAGGAGGTCGCTTGCAGCAGGGGAGAGAAGCGTTCCTTCTCCGGAATTTGGGCAAACTCCGCGACAATGGAGCGGAACTCATCCCCGTCTAGGGTTTCTTTCTCGATCAAAAGCTCCACAACCCTATCCATACAGTCACGGTGCTGCTGCACCAGGTTCACCGTCTCCACATAGCAATGTTGGACGATATCGCGCACCGCCTCGTCAATGCGGTTGGCGATCGCGTCGGAAACGTCGCTGCGGGTCATCAAGTCGCGGCCGAGGAAAACCTCTTGGTTGCCAGCCTCCAGGGAGAGGGGACCCAGCGCGCTCATGCCAAAGCGGGTAACCATCTGACGGGCCATCGAAGCCACCTGTTGGATGTCCCCCCCCGCACCGGTGGTGACCTCTGCATGGCCAAACACCACATCTTCTGCGGCCCGGCCGCCCAGGGCACCCATGATCCGAGCACGCAGCTGGGATTTGCTCACCAGCATCTGCTCCTCGTCGGGGGCAAACCAGGTGAGGCCCTGCGCCTGCCCGCGGGGGATCAGGGTTACCTTCTGCACCGGATCGTGCTGCTTGACCAGCGTTCCCACCAAGGCATGGCCCACCTCGTGGTACGCGATCAAGCGCTTGCTCCGACCGTCGGTGAGGGGCTTGCCTTCCATGCCAGCGATCACCCGATCCACGGCATCGTCAATCTCCGCGAGGGTGATGGCGTCCTTGCGACGACGGGCCGTAAGAATGGCGGCCTCATTGAGCAAATTGGCCAGATCCGCTCCGGTGAAGCCCGGCGTACGGCGGGCGATCGCCTCGAGGCTCACCCCTTCGGCCAGGATTTTGTTGCGGCTGTGAACCTTCAGAATCGAAAGACGACCCTTGATGTCCGGCGCATCGACACTCACCTGGCGATCGAAGCGACCGGGCCGCATCAAGGCGGAGTCGAGCACGTCGGGTCGGTTGGTGGCGGCGATGATGATGATGCCGCTGTTGCCCTCGAAACCATCCATCTCGGTGAGCAACTGATTGAGGGTTTGCTCCCTTTCATCATTGCCGCCACCGATGCCGGCACCGCGCTGGCGGCCGACGGCATCAATTTCATCGATGAAGATCAGGCAGGGGCTATTTTCCTTGGCTCGTTTGAAAAGATCCCGCACCCGGCTTGCCCCCACACCAACAAACATCTCGACAAATTCAGAGCCCGAAAGCGAGAAGAAGGGCACGCCAGCTTCTCCGGCAATCGCTTTGGCCAGAAGGGTTTTGCCCGTGCCCGGAGGCCCGACCAACAACACACCCTTGGGGATTTTGGCCCCGATGGCGGTGAAGCGCTCTGGGGTCTTCAAGAAGGTGACCACCTCCTGGAGATCCTGCTTGGCCTCCTCCACGCCGGCGACATCGTCAAACTTCACGCCGGTTTGGGCCTCCATCAGGAACCGCGCCTTGGTCTTGCCAAACTGCATCGCCTGTCCCGGACCACCGGGCATGCCACTGGAACGGCGGGCGAGGAAGATCAGAGAACCGATCAGCAGCAGAGGGAAGAGAAGATTGCCGAGAAGGCCGAGGGCGGGCGGTGCCTGACGGGGTGGATGGATGTCAAAGCTGATTCCCCGATCTTTGAGTTTGTTGACAAGCTCGGGGGCCAAGCCCGGCAGATCGACCCGAAGTCGCTGGACGCGATTGTCGAGGTCGGGATCGACAGCCTCCACCACAGCCATGCGCCCGCCGTCGAAAACGTCCACCGCCGTGACACGACCCGCTTCGACGTAATCAAGGAAGCGGCCGTAGCTCATCCGGGCAACGGCAGCATTGCGGGGGGCAACGGTTGGGGCGGCGCTGGAGCCGCCGGCGAAGCGGTTGGCTCCTCCGCTGAACAGCTGCCAGCCCAGAAAGAGGGCCACAACAATCGGCAGAAGCCAGAGTGCGATCAGACGCCAGCGCTGGTTCATGGAGGTTTTGAATTTGAACAACTGTAAAGGGCCCGCCGGGGGGCCGTGGTTCCCAGCATGCCGCCCCGGCAGTACGGGGGCCAAGGCTTCGGTGGGCCCTTCCGCCGCGGGGATTCAGCCCATCGGCTGCCAGGGGGTGGGGGCGTCGATCTCGCCGGCCGCCACCTGCAGGGGGGGGAGGGGTGCGCTCAGCCGCAGGGTCTGGGCGGGCATGGCCTCCAGAAGTTCCGGGCCACCGAGTCCGTTGCTGAGAATCTCCACCTCCGATTCCACCGGACAGACAAATGTCAAGAGCTCGAAGGGGAAAAGAACCCTCTCCAGGAAAAAAGCGGACGGCCCGAGGCAGCGCAGGATGACCATGCGATCGGTAGCGTTTCGGTAGGCACATTCCAAGCTGACTGTGCGACTACCACCGCCCAGCTCGCCGATCGCTTCTGCGCTCACCTCCGCCAGGGCGGGGTCAGGGGCGGCCCGATCCGTTGAGAAGAGATCGCCGGGCGACAGCGAGTCCAAGGGCTTGAACGCGGGTAAGGGGCTTCCCATCTAGCCACCGTGGCCGGTCAGCCTTTGGTGACGAAGACGACGATTTCCTGGTTTCAACAGAATTGCTCAAGGATTGGGGATCCCCTGCGCCGCCGCCCTTCTGGCTCAGAGGCTGCGCAGCGCCACGATCGGATCGAGGCGGGCGGCTCGCCGCGCCGGCACCACCCCGAAAAACAGGCCGATGGAGCCGGAGAGGCCCACCGTGGTCAGCACCATCAGCACGGAGATACTGGCTGGCAGGGGCGTGGCGAGCGCCACCAGGGCAACGGTGCCCACCCCCACAGCACTGCCGATGACCCCCCCAAGGCTGGCGAGCACGAGGGATTCCACCAGGAACTGGGTGAGCACGTCATCGCTGCGGGCGCCGAGGGCCTTGCGCAGACCGATCTCCTCGGTCCGCTCGCTCACCGAAACCAGCATGATGTTCATAATGCCAATCCCTCCCACCAGGAGGGAGACGGCCCCGATGGCGCCCAGCATCAAGGTGAGACCTCCGGTGATGGTTCCCACGATCTGCTGCGCGTCCTTCTGGGAGCGCACGGCGAAATCGTCCTCCCGCAGGATGCGGTGACGCTGGCGCAGCAGATTGGTGATCTGGAAGGCGGCGGCACTGGTGCTTTTCTCATCCTTGGCCTCGACGCTGATGAAGGAGAGGCTGATGCCATAGGTGGGGTCGCGACCGCTCAGCCGGCTCACCATGGTGCTGAGGGGCACGTAGGCAGTCTGGTCCTGGTTGGAGCCGAACACCGCCCCTTTGGGGACGAGCACCCCGATCACCTCAAACGACTGATCGCGAATGCGAAGCTGTCGGCCGATGGCTCCGCCCCGCGGCAGCAATTTGTCCACGAGATCGGGGCCGATCACCGTCACGTTGCGGGCACTGCGCAGATCGCCGTCATTGAAAAAGCGACCCTGAGCCACCTCGAAATTGCGCACCTCCAGAAACTCCGGCGTCACACCCGTCACCGTGGCGGAGGCACTCAGCCCACCGGATTGCACCACCTCATTGAGGGTGACCTGGGGGGCCACCCGGCGCACGCTGGGCACCTGTTCCGCGATCGCTTTGGCGTCTTCAAGCACCAGGGTTTTCGGGGTTTCGATGCCCTGCCGGCGGGTGTCGTTGTTTCCCGGCACCACGAACAGCACATTGGCCCCCAGGCTGCTCAGCTGGTTTTCCGCCAGGCTTTGGGCGCCGCGGCCCACCCCCACCAGGGTGATCACCGAGGCATTGCCGATCACGATGCCCAGCATCGTCAGCAGGCTGCGCATCCGATTGGCGCGCAGGGTGGCCAAGGCCATCGCGACGCTCTCGGAGAGGGGAAGATTCGCGCTCATCAACGGAGGCCGGCCAGCGGCGCAGGGGGGACTACAAGCCTGCCGAAGTCGGGAAGGTGGTGGGGCTGCGGGTCCCGCGGTGCACCACCCCCTCGCGCAGCTCAAGGGTTACCAGTTCCCCCTCCCGCAGATCGGCGGTGGCATTGGCCACCCCCACGATCACCGGCACCCCGAGGCGGGCGGCGATCACAGCGGCATGGCTCTGGCGACCGTCCTCCTCGGCGATGACGCCGCGGGCCATGCGGATGGCGTCGAGATAGGCGGCGCTGGTCTCCCGCACCACCAGGATCTCCCCCGGCTCCAGGCGGGCGGCCTCCTCAGGGGTGCTGGCGAGCCGCACCTTGCCGCTCACGGAGCCGTTGCCGATGCCCAGGCCCCGCCCCAGCACGGCGGAGACGATGCTCACCTTCACCAGGTTGGTGGAACCGCTCACCCCGGAGAGGGTGCCGGCGGTTTCGATCACCAGGTCACCCTCCCGCAGCAGCCCCTGGTCGCGGGCATGCTCCATCGCCACATGGAAGGTGCCATTGCTGGTGGCTTCCTCTTCGATCACCAGAGGATTGACCCCCCACACCAACTGCAATCGTCGCGCCACATTCACGTCGCTGGTGATCGCCAGGATGGGGGTGCTCGGGCGAAACTTGCTGACGTTGCGCGCGGTGGAACCGGTTTTGGTGAGGGGCAGGATGGCCGCGGCGTTGAGCTGGCGCGCGATGCTGCTCACCGCCTGGCAGATCGCGTTGGGGATTGTGGTGGCCATGTGGCTGTCGAGCACGCGCTGCGGGTAGTCCCGTTCGATGCGGCGGGCGATCCGCGCCATCGTGGCCACCGCTTCCACCGGAAAATCGCCCACGGCACTTTCATTGGAGAGCATCACCGCGTCGGTGCCGTCCAGGATGGCATTGGCCACGTCGCTTACTTCGGCGCGGGTGGGGCGGGGGCTGCTCACCATCGAATCCAGCATCTGGGTGGCGGTGATCACCGGGATGCCGAGGCTGTTGGCCTTGCGGATCAATTCCTTCTGCAGCAGCGGCACCTCCTCGGCGGGCATCTCCACCCCAAGATCGCCGCGGGCCACCATCACCCCATCGCAGAGGGGCAGGATCGAATCGATCGAATCGATCGCTTCGAACTTCTCGATCTTCGCCACCACCGGCGTGCTGTGACCCTGGCTGCGAATCAGTTCGCGAATCTCCAGCATATCGGAGGGGTTGCGCACGAAGCTCAACGCCACCCAATCCACCCCCTGTTGCAGACCGAAGGCGAGGTCGCGGCGATCCTTGTCCGTGAGGGCCCGGATCGAGAGTTGCACGTCCGGGAAGTTCACCCCCTTGTTGTTGGAGAGAACCCCCCCCACAGTCACCCGGCAATGAAGCGTCTGCTCGGCCGGGTCCACCGACTCGCACACCATCTCGACCCGGCCGTCATCGAGAAGAATGCGACTGCCCTGGGTAACCTCATCGGCGAGGCGGGCATAGGTGACCGACGCCTTGTGCTGGTCGCAGGCCGCCGGCCGGGAGGTGAGGTGGAAGCTGTCGCCGTTGGCCAGGGTGATCGGGCCGTTCTCAAAACGCCCCAAGCGGATCTTGGGTCCCTGCAGGTCCTGAAGGACGCCGATGTGCACCCCGAGCTCATGGGCCACCTGGCGGATGGTGGCGATGCGCAGGGCATGGTCCTGGTGATCGCCGTGGGAGAAGTTGAGGCGGAAAGTGGTGGCGCCGGCCTCGATCAGGCTGCGCAGCACCTCGGGCGATTCGGTCGCCGGACCGATGGTGGCCACAATCTTGGTGCGGCGCGTCAGGTCGGGGCGGACCATCGGATCTGCGCAGGCAAAGGCGGAAACTACCATCCGGCCCCCGATCGGTACGCTTGCCATGGACCTCCAGACCTATCAGCAGCGCTCCCGCGCCACCGCTCGCTATCCCGACGCCGGACGCAACACCACCTACCCCACCCTGGGGCTGTGCGGCGAGGCCGGCGAGGTAGCCGACAAGATCAAGAAGGTGATGCGGGATCGGGGCGGAATCGTCGATGCCCAGGCCCGGGACGACCTGCGCCTTGAGCTGGGCGATGTGCTGTGGTACCTCGCCCAGCTGGCCACGGAACTGGAGCTGGATCTCGCGGACATCGCCGAGGCCAACCTCGCCAAGCTGGCCAGCCGAGCGGCCCGTAACGTGATTGGAGGCAGCGGTGACCGGCGGTGAAGGAGCAACGACGGGGCAGAACCCTGCTTCCCCCCTTGGCGCTCGCTGCGCTTCTCACCCTGGCGGTGGGTCTCACGCTCCTGGGCCTGCCCGCGGGCGGGCAAGCGGCGGAGCTGCAGGTGAGTCAGGCGTATTTGGAACCCTGCCCGGCCGAGGACATTGGATCCCAGCCCGACCTGCGCCGGGGGGCGGGCGCCAGCTGCTGGGCCCTGCGCGGCCTGGTGCGCAACCCCACCCCCCAGGCCGTGGTGGACACCGACGTATTCGCCCTGATCCTGGATGCCAGCGGGGAACCGGTACTGCCCAATCGCACCCGGGTGGGGTCGATCGGGGATGTACCGCCCGGAGAAACCCCCTTTGCCCTGCGGCTGGCGGTGCCCGCCGGCACGCCGGGGCCGCTGCAGGCACGCCACCTGCGGGCCCGGGGCTTCCGCGCTCCGGTGCGCCGTCGCGGCGAGGAGGGGGACGAGCAGCTGCCCCTGGAGCAGGCTCTGGCCCCAGCCCGCGAGCCCCCCTCAGCGCCGGGTCAGTAGGGCTGAATCGAGCCCATCAACGTGGCGCTGGCCCCGTTGAGCAGCCCCTGGACCAGCTGCAGAGCTAGGAGCGCCAAGAGGGCCGAGAGGTCGAACCCACCGATCGGCGGGATCAGACCGCGGAACACATTGAGGTAGGGGTCTGTGATGGCGCTCACCCCGGAAAGGAGGGGATGGCTCCAGTCGAGGTTGGGGAACCAGCTCAACAGCAGCCGGGCAAACAGAACGAGCAGGTAGATGCCCAGCGTCTGGGCAAGCACCTGGAGAACAAAAACGAGAAGGGCCATGGTGGGGGTGAGCCGAAGGCCAGTATGGCGAACCCTCTCCGTCAGGTTGCCGCCGCCCCAGACTCCCCCGCCTCCTCCGGCTCCCGACGGACCGGTTTCTTCGTGGCCCCCGCAGCAGGGATCTCCTCACCCTGGACCGAGAAGGTGCGGTGGAACTTTTCACTCAGGCTCAACCAGTAGGAGCGACCCTCGCTCTGCCGCTTGCGTTCGATGAAGCCCTGGGCCAGCAATTCCTTGATGTGGTCGTAGGCGCCGGAGCCGCGCAGCTCCACCAGATCCGACTGAAGGATGCGCTTTTTGAGGGCGATGGTGGCCAGGGTTCGCAGGGCGGCGGTGGAGAGGTCGATGGGGAGGAGATCCTGCACCAGGCCCCCCAGGCTCTCCCGCAGCTGCAGGCTGTAGCACTGCCCCTCCTGACGGATCTCCAGGGCGGTGTCGCGGTGCGCATAATCCGCCATCAAGGTGATCAGGGCCATCTCCGCCTGCTCGCGACTCACGGCGGCAATCTCCGCCAATTCCGCCAGGCTGAGCGGACGGCCCTTGAGGTAGAGGATGGCCTCCAGACGGGCGGGGAGGGAGAGGCTGAGGGGCCGGCCGTCCGGGTGGGCGTACTCCCAACCGGTTTCCGGCTGGGGTTCGGTTTCCGCGGAGGTGGGCAGGGGGGTGCTGGGCAAGAGCCGGCTCCAGCGCAGGGTGTGGGCAACGTATCGCAGCCGTCAAACGCCCACCAGCCCGGGCGGGGAGGGGAGACGGGTGGCGGGCCCCAGAAAGAGGCGATAGGCGGGGTTGCGGGTTTCCTCCCAGTACTGGTAGGGCAGCTCCTTGAGAAACGCCTGCCACTCGTCGAGCTCCCCCTCCGGCACCTGCACCCCCACCACGATCCGGCCGATATCCGCGCCGTGGTTGCGGTAGTGAAAAATGCTGATGTTCCAGTTCGGATGCAAGGTGCTGACAAAGGCCATCAGCGCCCCGGGCCGCTCGGGGAACGCAAAGCGGTAGAGAAGCTCCTGCCCTTGCGCCAAG
>JBIPMZ010000350.1:0-2628 GCA_044376165.1 Cyanobium sp. | reverse complement strand
GTATGCCACTGTTATGGGCTAGTATTGCGATTGGTTCTGTTGGTTCGCTGATGTTATCACAGGCAGTATGGATGTGGCTACCATTCTAACACGCGCGGTAGTCAACTCCCTGAGAGCGCACATTACTGTGGCGTTGCTCGCTGTGCGCCTGGGTGACACCTTACAGCTTGGGCGGTGTCGCACTTTAGGCTTGAAGCCAGCCAATGCCAAACGCAAGCGAAAAAGTTGGGTACGGATAAAGTTCTGGTGGCGAATCAACCTTTGAGGAAGGAGGAAGACATGTTTCGTTCGAACGCTTTGATAAGATATTTTTTTAATTTATTTTTCAGCCTTTTTGCATCTGCTTTATGTGGTCAGGCATTTGTGTTTGCATCACCTATCATAGTCGAAACAGGAATTTATTTGAATAATATTCCTTCGGTGAATCTCAAGGAAAAGAAATTTCAGGTTGACTTCAATATATGGTTTCGATGGAAAGGTGATGAGATCGATCCTATTGAGACTATGGAAATTTTTAATGGCAGCATCGATGCTAAAGATGGTCTCGTCAAGAAAAATATTGATGGTGTGAATTATGCGGTACAACGTGTTCATGCCACTATTTTCAGAAATTTCGATGTTGCTCGTTATCCACTTGATGATCATACGCTCAAGATTCAAATCGAGGACAGTAAACTCAGCGCTCGCGAGATGGTGTACGTTGCTGATACAGTAAACGCATCAGTCAGCTCCAAGATCACCGTTCCCGGTTGGAATATAGAGAAGTTTGAGGGTTACCAATCGATCACCCGTTACAACACAAACTACGGAGACATCTCCGTTGCCAAGGATAGTGTGGCAACGTTCCCACGTTACACCTTTGCGGTGGATCTCAAGCGTCCCGGGTTTGGCTATTTTTTCAAATATTTCTCTATTCTTTTTCTGGCTGCCGTTGTGACGTTCTCTGCCTTCTGGATTTCGGCTGGATTGATTGATACCCGATATTGGCTTGTAACTTCAGGATTCTTTATGGCGGCGTTTACTGGAAGTTCCTTATCCACCATACTGCCAGAAACCGAATCTTTTGGACTTGGCGATCTTCTGTACAACATGACCATGGGATTCATATTGGTTGCCATGCTGGTGATGATCTACAGCCACAAGGTCTTTCCAGTCGATGAGGCGCGCGCGCATCGTCTCTCTCGTTTTTGGGGCTTCGGGTTGTCCGGCTTGTATGTCATCTGTGGTGCCTTGATCGTGAAGGTGGCGTAGGCACTACTTTGCCGGCTGGCAGCTGCCGCCTTCAGCGATCGGCATTCACCTGCTGGCTACTTGTCAGTCTGGCGAAGAAAGCGTTACGGAAATCGATTCTGGCCACCCCAGTTCCAAGTTCCAAGTTCGAGTTTGGTCACGCCACGTACGACCTGACCGCTGGCGGTGGATGCGGCCTGCTGCTGGATGCGCTTGCGGGCGTCCAATAACCGTCCGGGCGACTCCTCACCGTTGGCCTTCTTTAACCGCATCCGCAACACCCGGTGCTGACCTGCAGCAGCGCCTAGATCGACATCCGGTCAGCCGGCGTCACGTGCGAGCAGCTCTGGCTTCCGATCTGGGCGACACCGCACCGGTTGGGCTCTGTGGTGCTGGAGACTTGAGGCTGTCGTGTCGCCTTTCAGATTTGCAGTTGCCCAGGTTTTTTCAACTGTGGCGCAATGTAAGAAAGTGTCAGCATTTGATGGGTCGGTCTGCATTAGCATTCCTGATCGCAAACGTGCTTCAGCATGACTGCCTCTGATGACTTTTTCCTTGATTGGCCGAGTTCTCGTCACGTCCACGATGAGGGTTGCGACAAGGCTGCGCAGGTCGAAGCGTTGGTTGAATCGGTAGGCAAATGCTGCGAGATAGGTTTGGGCCTACTTGCGGAACTGCAGCGCCTTGAAGGCTCCAGCCAGCGTGATCTTGAGATTGCCCAGCATGGTGTAGATCCACTTGAATTCGGGCAGATGACGCGGCTTGAGGGCTTCCACCACCCTGGGCGAGTGGACACAGCCTGCATCAGTGACGGCCGCAAAGCATGCCAGCCCGTCGCTGGTGACAACCATGGCGGGCAGCAGGCTGGCCTTGGCCCACCTGGAGATGGATTCGCACGTGAAGCCCTCGACCAGATCGAGCTTCAAGCGCATTGGTTGGCCGGCCGCGTTCAACGACACCGCCGCTACGAAGGGCACCTTGTTCTCCGAGCCCCGGCCGACTTTGCCACCAGAGCGCTCTCCTCCGAGGTAGGCGTCATCCAACTGCACGAAGCCATCCAACCGGTGCGCTGCCTCCTGGTGCGCCATGGCAGTGTTGATCTTGTGGTGCAGCAGCCAGGCGGTGGGGTAGCTCACCCCCAGATCGCGCTTGAGCGCCAGGGCCGAGATGCCGGTCTTGGCCTGGCTGATGTGGAACAACTTGCGGGCACCGTGACCGACAACGTGGTGCTGCACGCCGGCGCAACACGGGCAGCGAAACCCATCCGACCAGCGCGAGCGCCGAATCGCCTCGGCACACTGCGCTTCGGTGCCAAAGTGGGTCAGAAACTCAGGAATCGACATGCCGGGCTGGAATTGGATCTGGTGGCTGGACATACCTAACCTTACACCCAGGGAG
>JBIPMZ010000063.1:0-10144 GCA_044376165.1 Cyanobium sp. | reverse complement strand
CTACGGCCGTCACCAGCAGCAGCAGGCCCGCCAGAACGATCGCGATGATCTTCTCCCCCCGATCCACCAGGTACAGCGCACGGCTGGAACCGATGAGCTTTTTCGGGCCTTCCATCAGTTCTTGAAAGGGGAGAACTGTGGTTTGGCGGGGGTGTTGCTGGGGGGATTCTGCAGTTCCGTATCGCAGGTGAGGCTGCCGTCCGGAGCCTTCACGCAGTTTGTGGGCACCACCCGGGTGGCCGGGCCCACGCTGCTGCCGGGCTTGTTCATGAAGGTTTCCACTTGGGCCCCGACCGGATCCGCGGCCAGCAGCGAAAGCAGACCGCCCAGGAGCAGGCCGAGCGGTCGCCAGGCAGGGGGCGGAGAGGGCGGGGAGAGGATCATCACGGCGGTGGGATGGATTCCCACTTTGGCGGCTCCTCGCCGCAGCTGCCGCCTCGATGCCGCCGGAAGGCTGTATCGGTTGATGCCGGCCGGCGGGGGGATCACCCCGCCGTCTCGGAGCGGATCTCCTCCAGCAGCAGATCGAGATGGCCGAGGGGATCGTCCACCCCCGGGGCGTGCGAGCGCTCCAGCCCCATCCCCTGGTCCTCCCCGTACCAGAGCTCCTCAATGCCGCAGAGCCGCTCCGCCAGGCCGGGGAGCCCCTCCTGGCGATGGATGCGATGCAGTTCCTCCAGCAGCACGGGCATGCGGATCGAGGTGGCTCGCAGGGCCCGTCGCAGGTCGGACTGGGTGCGCCCGGTGTGGCGCAGCCAGTCCTTGAGGAAGGTCTGGAGGTCGTCGAGCTGCGCCTCCGTGAGGGGCGGACCGGGGGAAGCCATCACAGGGGGCCGCCGTCAGCGTCGCTGTCAGCGGGACAGGGGAACCCCCATTTCAGCCTGTCCATCCCCCGGCTGCGGCGGCGCGGGGCGACTCAGGCCTCCACGAGGCCGCTCTCGATGCCGGCTTTGCGCAGCTTGCGCAGGGCCCGTTGCACCACCTGGCGGCAATACTCCCGGCTGCACTGCAGCTGGCGGGCGACCTCGGCCAGGGTGCGCCATTCATGGCTGCCGTCCAGGCCGAAGCGCAGCATCACCACCGTGCGCTCCTTGGGGGTGAGGTTTGCCTGATCCAGCAGCTTCCAGGCCGAGGCGGTGCGCTCCGCCTGCTCCGCCCGCTCCATCGGGGGCATCTCCTCGCTGGCGAGCACATCGACGAGCTCCGAAGGGTCGGCCTTGGAGCGCACCGCCCCCTGCAGGCTGACGGTGACGCTGCGCAGTTCGCAGCCCAGCAGATCCTCCACCTCCGCCAGGGGCACCCCCAGCGTCTCGGCAAGATTGCGGGGACTGGGGGGCTGGCCATGGGCCTGCAGCCAGCGGGCCTTGGCGGCGCGCAACCGGGTGAGCTTCTCGTTGACGTTGACCGGAATGCGGATCGTGCGGCTCTGGGTGGAGAGAGCTCGGTTGAGCCCCTGGCGAATCCACCAGTAGGCATAGGTGCTGAACCGATGACCGCGGGTGGGGTCGTACTTCTCCACGGCCCGGGTGAGGCCGATGGTGCCCTCCTGGATCAGGTCGAGGAGGTCGAGCCCTTTGCCCTGGTAGCGCTTGGCGAGGTTGACCACCAGCCGCAGGTTGGAGGTGATCATCTGCTGCTTGGCCCGTTCGCCGTTGCGCAGCGCGCGCCGCTCCAGATCGTTGTAGGCGCAGGCGTCGCCAACCCCGCCGGCCTGCGTGCAGCGCTCCTGGAGGAAGACCATGGCCTGGACCTTGCGGCCGAGGGTGAGTTCCTGTTCGGGGGTCAGCAACTGGTGGCGACCGATCTCGCCCAGAAAGGCACTTAAGGAACTCGCCATGGAGGTGGGGTCTCTCCCTTGAACCTAGGGGGAATCGCCACCATCGGAAAAACCAACCGAAAGGCTTCAGTCTTTAGCTTTCCATCGCTTTTCAGTCAGCATTTCTTAGCGAAAAATCCCCGCCGTGGCGATCAAAAGTAAAGAAACGTTTCCCTCCCGGGTCGAGTAGCCTCGTCGTCCCGCCCCGGCGGGGCGATCCTCCCTCCG
This sequence comes from Cyanobium sp., assembly GCA_044376165.1. Classification (GTDB taxonomy): domain Bacteria; phylum Cyanobacteriota; class Cyanobacteriia; order PCC-6307; family Cyanobiaceae; genus Cyanobium. The sequence continues at coordinate 8,100 of JBIPMZ010000063.1, read as the reverse complement.
TTTCGTTGTGTTTCCCGCTCTCCCCGCCGCTCTTCCCACCGGTGTGCTCCCCAGCGCCGCCGTGGCCTATGTGCACTACCTCAGCTTCATGCTCTGCTTCGGTGCCCTGGTGCTGGAGCGGCGGCTGATCCGCCCCAACCCCGACCGGCAGACGGCCACCTTGATGGTGATCACCGACATCGTCTACGGCCTGGCGGCCCTCGGCGTCCTGGTGAGTGGGATCCTGCGGGTGATCCACTACGGGCAGGGGGCGCCGTTCTACACCGAAAATCCCCTGTTTTGGTGGAAGGTGGGAACCTATCTGGCGGTGGGTGCCCTCTCGCTCTACCCCACCATCACGTACATCCTCTGGGCGATTCCGCTGCGCAAGGGGGAGCTGCCCCAGGTGAGCGAGGCCCTTGCCGGGCGGCTGGCCTGGATTTTGAACATCGAGCTGGCGGGCTTCACCGTCCTTCCTCTGATGGCGGCCCTGATGGCGCGGGGGGTGGGTTTGCCCGCGGGATGAAGGTTGCCCTGGCCCTGCTCCTGCTCCTCCCCCGCCCCGCGTTGGCGGAGCCGAAGCCTTCCACGGCGGGGAGCGCCTCCCCCCCCTGCGCGGCGGCGGAGGCCATAACACCCCTGGCGGGGATCGCCAACCCCTTGGTGCCCGCGGAGATCCCTCCAGCGGCCGGGGTCGGGGGTTCCGCCCCGCCGGACTACCGCCATCGGTTGAGCCGCACCCCCTTCGGGTGGCCGCGGCTGGATCGCTGGTGCGTCTGGCTGCAGCCCGCGTCGACGGCCGAACCGGCCGCCCGCTGGGATCGCCTCTGGCTGGAGGCCCTGCAGGCCGCCCTGGACACCTGGGCGGAGTGGCTGCCGATCCAGCGGGTTTCCCATCCGGAGGAGGCCCAGATCCTTGTCGAGCGCCGTTCGCCTCCCCTGCGGCGCGAGGCCAGCGGCCGCACCCGGGCGAGCCACGGCCGGGCCAGCCTGGAGCTGCAGGCGGTGCGGCGGCAGGGGGAGTGGCGCCTGGAGCCGCGGGTGACGGTGCTGGTGGGGGCGACACAGCGGCCCGCTGCGCTGCAGGCCACCGCCCTGCACGAGCTGGGCCACGCGTTGGGCCTCTGGGGCCACAGCGAGGCGGCGTTGGATGTGATGGCGGCGAGCCCCGGCCCCCTGCCCGTGCTGCGCCCCACGGCCCGCGACCTCGCGACCCTGCGCTGGCTCTACCGCCAGCCCACCCGCTTCGGGGAGCGCCTGCCGGATGGCACCGCCGGCTTGACGCCGCCCGCGGCCCCGCCGGGGCGCCGCGGCAGCGATCACCCCCCCTGAGGCCCCCCGCGCGGGGAGAGCAGCAACGCCAGCAGGAACACCAGCAGCTGCACCACCACTACGCTCGGGCCGGAGGGCAGGTCGAACGCAGCGGACGCCAGCAGGCCCAGCACCGCGCAGGCGCCGCCCAGCAGGGCCGCCAGGAGCATGTACTGGCGGAAGGTGCTGCTCACCAGCCGGGCGGCGCAGGCGGGGATCACCACGAAGGCGCTGATCAGCAGCACCCCCACCGCCTTGATCGACAGGGCCACCACCACCGCCAGCACCACCACGAACAGCAGCCGCTGCCCTTCGGCGGCGACGCCGCGGGAGAGGGCCAGCGATTCGTCGATCGTCAGCAGGAGCTGGCGGCGGCCGGTGAACAGCAAACAGAGCCCGGTGACCAGCAGCAGGGTCGCCAGCAGCGCCAGATCCCGGCCCGTGACCCCGAGAATATCGCCGAAGAGCAATTGCTGGAGCCCCCCCTTCCAGCCCGGCAGTCGCGAGAGCCCCAGCACCGCCAGGGCGAGGGAGGAGGAGTAGATGATGTTGAGCAGGGAGTCGCTGGGCAGGCGGCTGCGCTGCGCCAGCTGGTTGACGCCGAGGGCGAACAGGACGGCGAAGGGGATCAGCACCAGCGTGGGGTCGAGGCCCAGCAGCACCCCCAGGGTGATGCCGAGCAGGGCGGAATGGCCGAGGGCGTCGCTGAAGAAGGAGAGCTGCCGCAGCACCGCGAAGCTTCCCAGCAGCCCGCCCAGGGTTCCGCTGAGCAGACCCGCCAGCAGGGAGCGCTGCAGGAAGGGCATCGCCAGGAGTTCCGCCAACGGCAGAGGGCCGCTGGCGCCGAAAGGGGCGCTCATCGGGCCCGACGGCGGCTCATCGGGGCAGCGGGGCTGTGTCGGGGGAATGGCGGTGGTGGTAGGGCACGAAGCCGCGGCCGTAGAGGCCCTCGATCTGGTCGGGACTGAGGGCGTGGTCGGGACTGCCGGAGCAGCGCAGGCTGCGGTTTAGGCAGAGCACGGTGTCGCAGGTGCGGCGCACCATCTCCAGGTCGTGGGAGACCTGGAGGATCGTCCAGCCCTCGCGGCGTCGCAACTCGTAGAGGAGGGCAAAGAACCGTTCGCTGGCACGGGGATCGAGACCGGCCTGGGCTTCATCGAGGAGGAGCAGCCGGCGCGGCCGCACCACGCAGAAGGCGAGCAGCGCCCGCTTGCGCTGCCCGGCGGAGAGGTCGCTGAACAGGCGGTGGGCCAGATCCAGGCTCTCGGTTTTGGCCAGGGCCGCCGCCACGGCCGCGTTCCGGGCCTTGGCCCCCTGCCAGGGCAGGCAGGGTCCGGGCGGATCCCAGCCGAGGCCCACAAACTCGGCGACGGTGAGCGGGAGGCGCCCGCGCACGGCCAGGCTTTGGGGCAGGTAGGCCAGCTCGCCCCGCAGCGCTGCCGGCAGCTGGCCGCGCGGGCCGAGGGGGTGGCCGAGCAGCCGCACCGACCCTGAATGCCGGGGAAGGATGCCCACCAGGGCCTGCACCAAGGTGCTTTTGCCGGCGCCGTTGGGGCCCACCAGGGCGGTGTCCGATTCGCCCTTCAGCTGGAAGCTGACGTCGTCCACCACCGTCTGGCCCTCCCGCCGCACGGTGAGGTGGCTGACTTCGAGAATCGTTTCCACCATATCCCCACCCTACCGGCCGGGCGGGGGGGCCAGGCTCTTCACCACCGCAGCTCCGTTGCGGCGCATGGCCTCGAGGTAGTGGGCGGGCCTGCGGGCGTCGCTTTCGCTCGCGCGCTCGATCGGGTCGAACGGGAGCACCTCCAGTTCCAGATCCGCCGCGAGGGCGGTGAAGGACGAGCGCTCCAGCACGGGGTCGATCAGCACCGCCCGGGTGCGGTGGCGACGCAGCTGGTCCGCCACCCGCCGCAGGTCGGCGACCGAGGGGTTGTCACCGGGCAGGGCGACAACCGATTCCGCCCGCAGCCGGTAGCGATCGGCGAAGTAGGGCGCCAGATCGTGGAAGGAGACGATCGGCTGGCCCGCGTGCGGGGCGAGCTGGCGGGCGAGCTGGCGATCGAGGCTCTGCAGTTCGCTCAGGAAGCGATCGGCGTTGCGGCGGAAGCAGGCGGCGCGGGGGGGGTCGGCCGCCACCAGGGCATCGCGGATCCTGCGCACCTGGCCGGCGGCCCGGCGGGGATCCAGCCAGACGTGGGGGTTGACCGCCGCGCCCCCTGCCCCGCTGGCCCCTGGCCCTGCATCGCCGTGGCCGTGGCTTGGGTCGTGGGTGTGGCCGTGGTCGTGCCCGTCGGCTCCGCCGGGCAGGGGGGCGAGACCGGCGGCCGACTCCACCCGGCGCAGATCGGGCCTGTCGGCGGCGGCCACGAGCGGCTCCAGGGCGGCCTCCAGGCCGAGGCCGTTGAGCACGAGCACATCGGCACCCCGCAGGCGGCCCACCAGCTGGGGGCTGACCGGCAGGTCGTGGAGGTCGGCGCCAGCGGGGAGGAGGGGTTCCACCGTGGCGCAGGTGCCCGCCACAGCCCGGGTGAACAGGCCTACCGGCAGAACGGTGGTGACCACCCGCAGGGGCGCCCCCGCCCGGCCCGGGGTGGGGGTGGGGGTCCGCGCCGCGTTGCAGCCGGCGAGGAGCAGCGGCAGCAGCAAGCCCAGCAGCACCGGCGTGGGGGGATACCCGGGGGCCTGCGCCATCCTGGCGAACAATCAAGAATGATTCTCACTCTGTCAGGCAGGGCGACCCCCTGTCGCCCTGCCTACCATCCGCTTCACCCGAAGTCCCCTCCATGAAGCGTGTGGCCGTGACCGGCGCCTCCGGCAGGACCGGCTGGCGCCTCGTCCAGGAGGCCCTGGCCCGGGGGCTGGCGGTCACCGCGGTGCTGCGACCCGGCTCCCGCTTGCCCGAAGGGCTGGAGGGTGCTGATGTGGTTCGCCTGGAGCTCTCCGATCGAGCGGCGCTGGTCCGGGCCCTGCGGGGCTGTGACGCCCTGCTGATCGCCACCGGTGCCCGGCCCTCCCTCGATCCCCTCGGACCGTTGAAGGTGGACGCCCTCGCCCTGCGCGCCCAAACCGACGCCTGCCGGGAAGCGGTGGTGCCGCGGGTGGTGCTGGTGAGCTCCCTCTGCAGCGGTCGCCTGCTTCACCCCCTCAACCTCTTCTGGCTGATCCTGCTCTGGAAGCGCTTGGGGGAACGCTGGCTCGCCGAGAGCGGCCTCGACTGGACCGTGATCCGACCCGGGGGCCTGAGCGAGAGCGAGCAAGACCTGGACCAGCTGGGGATCGTCTTCAGCGCCGCCGATCAGCAGGAGAGCCAATCGATCCCCCGGCGACTGGTGGCGCGAGTGTGCCTCGATTGCCTCGACACCCCTGCCGCGCGGGGCCGCATCCTCGAGATCACCAGCCGCCCCGCCGCCGCCCCCGACCGCCGCAGCCTGGTCGAGTGGCTGGAGCGGGAGGGGGGCGGTGCCAGCCGAGCTCACCGGTAGGGCGCTCACTCGCTCGTGCTGCGGAAGCGGACGTAACCCGGCGGCATCGCTTCGCCGATGGGCCGCGAGCCGTTGAGCGTCCATCCGCCGCAGGGGGGGACGCCGGGCTGGGGCTCAGCCCCGAAGCCATCCTCCGGCATGGCCTGGCGAAACTGCAGCAGGGGGCGGGGCACCCGCAGGATCCGCGGGGCGATCGGCGACCCGTCGACGGACGGATTCCGAGGGCGGAGGGGGAGAGGGGTCATGGCTTCTGCCCGGGGCGAGCCTCCCTGGAATCCTGGCCCACGGCCAGCCCTCCAGGCCAGGGGTTCACCCCCGCCGCGGGGCGCCGCGGCGGCTGGCCAGCACCTCCAGCACGCGCCGCCAGGGCACGCCGTGGTGCGCCAGGGCCACCTGCAGGTGGTAGATCAAGTCGGCCGCCTCGCCGGCGATCGCCCCGGCCTCGTCGTCTTTGCAGGCCATCACAAATTCCGCCGCCTCCTCGCCGATCTTCTTGAGGATGCGGTTGTCGCCCCCCTCCAGCAGACGGTTGGTGTAACTGCCGGGCTCGGGTTGATCGCGCCGCTGCACGATCTGCCGCGCCAGCTCGCTGCACGCATCGGCGGGGGGCGGAGCCGCGTCCGCCCCGCCGGGGTCGGGGGCCGGACCCTCACCGAAGAAGCAGCTGCGGGCGCCGGTGTGGCAGGCCACGTTGCCCACCTGCTCGATCGTCAGCAGCAGCACGTCCGCGTCGCAGTCGTAGCGAAGGCCCCGCAGCCGCTGCAGATGGCCACTGGTGGCGCCCTTGTGCCAGATCTCCCGGCGTGAGCGGCTCCAGTAGTGCACCTCGCCGGTGGCCAGGCTGCGCGCCAGGGCCTCGCGGTTCATCCAGGCCACCATCAACACGGCACCATCGAGCCAGTCCTGGGCCACGGCCGGGATCAGGCCCGCGGCATCGAAGCGCAACCCCTCGATCAGGGTCGGGTCCGGCAGGGCGAAAGCGGCGGCGGCGGGGGGCGGAGCGGTCATGGCGGGCGGGCCGGCATCCCCGTCATGATGCGTGATGAGGCCCTGTCGCTCCCCGTCCTCGCCCGGTCCATGCTCGATTCCGCGGCCCACACCTGCAGCAAGACCTTCCGCGGCTATCCCTGCAGCCACCGCCAGTGGCGCCATTTGGGTCACTGCCGCTTCGTGCATGGCTACAGCCGCAGCTTCACGGTCTGGTACCGGGCTCAACAGCTCGATCCCCACGGCTTCGTGGTGGATTTCTCCAGCTTGAAGGAGTTGGAGCGGCGCCTCTCCGCCCAGTTCGACCACACCTTTCTGGCCAACGCCGACGACCCCCTGCTCGACACCTGGCGCGCCCTCCACGAGCAGGGGGCCCTCGATCTGCGGGTGATGGAGAACGTGGGCATGGAAGCGAGCGCCGAACTGGTGTGGCGCTGGGCCAACGAGCTGGTGCGCGAGCGCGAGGCCGGCCGGGCCTGCTGCTGGCGGGTGGAGGCGCGGGAGGACGAGCGCAACGCCGCCTGCTTCCAGGCGGTGCCGGAGTGGTTCGCCGCCGGGGTGGGGACCCGCCCCGGGGTCGAGCCCTGGGAGGCGCCCTGAGGCACCCCGCCCCCCGCCACCGATGCCCCTTGCCCGCCTCGCCACCGCCTGGGCCCTGTTCCAGGGTTTGCTGATCGAGGCCCTGCCCTTCCTGCTGATCGGTGTGCTGATCGCCGCGGCCGCCCGCTGGCTGAGCCCCGGTGGCCGCTGGCTGCGGCGGCTGCCCGCCCACCCGCTGCTCGGACCGCTGGCGGGGGCGGGGCTGGGCTTCGCGCTGCCGGCCTGTGAGTGCGGCAATGTGCCGGTGGCGCGTCGGATGCTCGTGGGGGGCGCGCCGCTGGGGGCTGCCCTGGGGTTTTTGTTCGCTGCGCCGGTGCTCAATCCGATCGTGCTGGCCGGCACCTGGGCCGCCTTCCCCGATCAGCCCTGGCTGCTGGCGGCCCGCCCCGTCGGCGCCGTGGCCGTGGCCCTCGGCCTGGCCCTGCTGCTGCGGTTGCTACCGGAAGGGGAGCTGCTGCGGGCCGAGCTGCTGGCGGAACGGCGCCTGGCCCAGCCCCTGGCGGCGGTGAGCCTGCTCGAGCGCCGCAGCGGCCTGCTGGGCGTGGCGGGCGGGCCGCTGGACGTTCTCTCGGCGCCGGCGGGCCCGCCGCCCCGCCCGCGCCTGGAGGCGTTGCTCCGCCACGGCAGCCGGGAGTTCCTCGAGCTGGCGTTGCTGTTGGTGCTGGGCTGCGCCGTGGCCGCCCTGGTGCAAACCTTCGTGCCGCGCGCCTGGCTGCTGGCGGTGGGGGAAGCCCCCACCCTCTCGATCCTGGCGCTGATGCTGCTGGCGATGGTGGTGTCGGTGTGCTCCAGCGTGGACGCCTTCCTCGCCTTGAGTTTCGCGGCCCAGGTGACCCCCGGGGCGCTGCTGGCCTTCCTGTTGCTGGGTCCGGTGATCGACCTCAAGCTGGTGGGGCTGCTGGGCCGGCTGTTCCGGCCCCGCGGGCTGCTCCTCACCACCGCCGGGGCCGCCCTGCTGGTGCTGTTGATCGGCCAGTGGATCAACCTGTGGCGCCTGTGACCGCTCGCCCGCCGTCGCCGGGGCGCTCCGCCCTGCCGCTCCGGCAACGGGCCGCCCTCTGGCGTGCCCTGGCCCTGGCGCTGTGGGCCCTGGTGCTGCTGCGCAGCGCCTTCGATGGCCGCCTGGCGCTGCTGCTGCGGGCGGTCTTCCACCCGCTGGTGGCCTTGGCGGGGCTGTTGCTGCTGGCCCTGGCGGCCCTGCAGTGGGGGGTGGCCGTGCGGGATCCGATCGCCCGGACCGAGCCGCTGCGGCGCTCCACGCTTCTGATGTTGGGGGGCACGGCGCTGGTGGCCGCCCTGGTGCTGGCGCTTCCGCCGTCCCCCTCCTTCGCCGATCTGGCCGGTCAGCGGCCTCGGGATGAGACGGGGGTCGAGGCGCTCAGCTTTGTGCTGCCCCCCAGCCAGCGCAGCCTGACCGACTGGGTGCGGCTGTTGCGCAGCCAGCCCGATCCAGCGCTGCATGACGGCGATCCGGTGCGCATCAGCGGCTTTGTCCTGCCGATGCCGGAGGGGCCTCCCCAGCTGGCGCGGCTGCTGGTGCGCTGCTGTCTGGCGGATGCCACGCCGGTGGGGTTGCCGGTGCGCTGGCCCGCGGGCCGCCCGCTGCCGCCCGCCGACCAGTGGCTGGCCCTGGAGGGGCGGATGGCTCGGGAGCCGGCCCCCGGCGGGGAGCGGCTGGTGGTGGTGGCGCAGCAGGTGCGGCCCATCCCCCGCCCGGCGCGGCCCCTGGAGCCATGAG
>JBIPMZ010000332.1:0-2650 GCA_044376165.1 Cyanobium sp. | reverse complement strand
GGGCGGCGAGGGCCGCGGGGTCCTGCGGGAGCTCCGGGCGGTTGAAGCCCGGCGAATCGGCCACCAGTCCCGCCCCCAGGGGGAACAGCTCCACATGGCGGGTGGTGTGGCGACCCCGCTGCAGGCGTCCTGAAACCGCACCGGTGCGCAGGCCGAGCTCCGGGCGCAGGGCGTTGAGCAAGCTGCTCTTGCCCACCCCCGAGGGCCCGCTCAACACCACCAGCCCCGGCCGGGCCAAGACATCCCGCAACGCCGTCAATCCCGTGCCCAGGCGCACCGAAACGGGATGCACCGCGTAGCCCCAGCCGCGCACGCGGGCAGACCACTCCGCCACTTCGCCGGGCGGGGCGAGGTCGATCTTGCCCAGCACCAGCTCCACCTCCCGGCCGGTGGCTTCCGCGGCGAGCAGGAAGCGGGTGAGCTGCAGCGGATCGAGGGCCGGCTCCCGCACGGAGACCACCACCACAATGCGGCTCACGTTGGCCACCGCCGGCCGCTGGAGCAGGCTCGTGCGCGGCTCGAGGGCCGTCACCGCCCCCCGGCCCGCCGACCAATCGATGCCCTCCACCCGCACCCGATCGCCCACGCAGATCTGCTGGCCGCTCTTGCCGAGGCGGGTGCGGCGGGTGCAGAGCAAACTCCGGCTGCCCTGCGGTCCGCCCTCGTCCAGCCCCACCAGGCAGAAGTTGGCCTGGAGGGCCATCACCCGGCCCGAGCGGGCTTCAACCACGACGGATGCGCAGCCGCACAGCCCCATCGGGCAGGTCGGAGCGCTCCACCGCATGACCGTCGGCGCGCACCCCCTCCCCCACCATGGTTTCGGGCTCGCCGGCATCGAGCTCCACCTGCAGCACCGCCCCCCGAGGGATCTTCTCGAGGGCCAGGCGGGTGCGGATGAAATTGAGCGGGCAGGGGGTGCCGCGCAGGTCGAGGCTCTCCACCCTCAGCCGAACAGGCCGCCGAACAGCCCGCTCTTGTGGGGATGGGACTTGCCCTTGCGGGTGTGATGGCCCGCGAGCTGCTCCAGCAGCTCCCGCTCCTCGCCGCTCAGCTTGGTGGGGAGCTGAACGTTGACGCTCACCTGGTGGTTGCCCCGCGCCACGGGATTGCCGAGGCGCGGCACGCCCTTGTTGCGCAGGGTGAGCACCGCGCTGGGCTGGGTGCCGGCGGGGATCGCCAGCGACTCGGGTCCATCCACGGTCTCCACCTCGATCGTGTCCCCCAGGATCGCCTGCAGGTAGTTGAGATTCACCTCCGAGAGGATCGTCTGGCCCTCGCGCCGCAGGGTGGGGTGGGAGCGAACGGTGAGGAACACGTAGAGATCCCCCGGCGGCCCCCCCCGCATTCCGGCGTTCCCCTCCCCGGCGATGCGCAGGCGCGTGCCGCTGTCCACCCCGGCGGGGATGTTGATGCGCAGGGTTTTGGGAACCTGCTGCAACCCCTGGCCGGAGCAGGCGGGACAGGGATCGGCGATCACCTGGCCCGCCCCCTCGCAGCTGGGACAGGGGGTTACCTGGGTGAAGCTGCCGAAGGGGGTGCGGGTGGCACGGCGCACCTGGCCGGCTCCGCCGCAGGTGCCGCAGCTGGTGGGCCCACTGCCCGCCTTGGCGCCGGTGCCGTTGCAGGTGCCACAGGTGGCGAGGTGGCGGATCTGCACCTCCTTCTCCAGGCCGAACACCGCCTCCCGGAACTCGATCGAGAGGTCGAGGCGAAGGTCGTCCCCTTGGCGGGGGCCGCCCCGGCGGCGCGCGCCCGCGGGCCCGGCCCCGGCAAAGCCGCTGAAGAAGGTTTCAAACAGGTCGGCGAAGCCGCCCATGTCCCCCATGTCGGGCATGCCGGCGGCGCCGCCGAGGCCGGCCTCCCCGAACTGGTCGTAGCGGGCACGGGTTTGGGGATCGCTGAGCACCTGGTAGGCCCGACCGATCTCCTTGAAGCGCTCCTCGGCCCCCGGGTCTTTGTTGACATCCGGGTGAAACTGGCGCGCCAGACGGCGGTAGGCCCGCTTCAAGGAATCGGCGTCCGCGTCGCGGGCGACCCCCAACAGCTCGTAGTAGTCGGCCATCAGCCGTCCCGCTCCCCACCGGCAGCGTCCTCACCCGAGCCGGAGCCGGGGCCGGGTCCCATCGACACCTTCACCAGGGCGTGGCGCAGCACGCGGCCGTTGAGGTGATAGCCGCGCTGCAATTCGCCGATCACCACGTCCTCGGGGTGGTCGTGGCTGGCCTCGCGCAGCACCGCCTCGTGCAGGTTGGGATCAAAGGGCTCCCCCTCCACCCGCATCGAGGCAACACCCAGCTGCTTGAGCACATCCACCAGCTGGCGGTAGAGGGCAAGATAGCTGCCGTGCAGGGCCTGGGCCTCCTCGTGCTGGGGGTTGAGCTGCTGGCGGGCCCGCTCAAAGTTGTCGACCACCGGCAGGATCTCGGCCACGGTGGAACAGGTGATCTGCAGCTTCAGGTCTTCCTGGTCGCGGCTCTGGCGCTTGCGGTAGTTGTCGAAATCCGCGGCGATACGCATGTACTGGCCGCGCAGGCTCTCGTGCTCGGCCTGCAGGGTCGCAAACTCCCTCTCCAGCTGCCGCAGGCGCCCCTCGCCGGAGCCGGAATCCGGGTCGGGGTCTGGATTGGGTTCGGGCTCGGCGCTGGAGGGC
>JBIPMZ010000388.1:0-2669 GCA_044376165.1 Cyanobium sp. | reverse complement strand
GTGGATGCTGTCGGCCCAATGAGTCCGCGCCATGACAGAACGGCGTCAGCCGTGTCACATCGGCGTCACTGAACTTTCATGCAGCACCACGAACATTGCAGCGCGCTGCCCGCCGGGCGGCTTCAACCCCTGCCGAGGAACGACGTGAACGAATTCATGAACGCCCTGAAGGTCCAGCGCTGGGATGACCACCGCTACTACCACCACAGCCGCATCAACCAGACCCTTCATCTCATCAGCGCAGTGAGCTTTGTGATCGCCTACGGTTTGCTCTTCATCGAGCCGGCCTGGTCGGCCCTCCTCGCCTGGTGCGTCTCGATGGTTGCCCGTCAGGCGGGCCACTTCTTCTTCGAACCCCGTGGCTACGATCACGTCAACCAGGCCAGCGACGAGTACAAGGAAGAGATCAAGGTGGGCTACAACATCCGCCGCAAGATCGTGCTGATGTCCGTTTGGGTCGCCCTGCCCTTGGCCCTGTGGCTGACACCGTCATTGGGCGGGCTGATAGAGCCTGCCGGCACCTTCGGCGAGTATGTTCATGACGTGGGCATCTCCTGGCTCGCCCTGGGCGTTGCAGGCCTGATCGTGCGGGTGTTGCAGCTGTGGGTGCAAGACGGGCTGATGACAGGGCTGGTGTGGGCCACCAAGATCGTCACCGATCCCTTCCACGACATCTGGCTGTACCACAAGGCCCCGCTGCATCTGCTGCGCGGGGAACTGATCGACCCCATGATGCACGCTCAGCGTCACTGACGCTGCGCACCGCCGCGCCAGCGCGTCAGCATCTCGGCCAGGATCCCGCGACGGATCGATCGATCGGTCACCGCGGGATCCCTCCACCACCAGCCATCGGCCTGCATCTGGCGGCCAGCCTCGACGAAGCGGTCCAGCACCGCCTGCAGATCCTCGTCGCGGTAGTTCAGGCTGAAGATCAAGCGGCCAGACCCCACCCAGCTCAAGGCCAGTCCATGCGCACGCAGATAGAACTGGAGCATCCAGTTGTAGCGCGACGGCTGCGTGTACGTCACCGTCCAGACGCTGGACATCTGCGCCACGCGCACGGGCAAACCCTCCTTCTCGAACTTCGCATTGAAGCGTGCCGCGCAGTCGTTCCACCGCTCATCCAATCCGTTGTAGAGGGCACGCACTGCGGGGGTCTCCATACGGTCGAGAAAGGCCTTCATCGCCCCCATCACATAAGGGTGCGCGTTGAAGGTACCCCGCGCGAAGCAGAGGTCAGCGGGCCGGTCTTCGCGATAGCGCTTCATGAGGTCGGCACGCCCGCAGACCACGCCCACCGGCAGGCCGCCCCCCAGCGTCTTGCCATAGGTGACCATGTCGGCACGAACCCCGAAGTACTCCTGTGCACCACCCGGCGCGAGCCGGAAGCCCAGGAACACCTCGTCGAAGATGAGAACGATGCCGTGCTGGGTGCACACCTCGCGCAAGCGCCTGAGCCACTCGGTGTAGGCAGCGCGGTCGAACCCCGCGCTGCGGCTGCTGTCGACCAGGGACGAGTCTCCCGGGGCGGGGCGGTTGGGGTGCAGCGCCTGCAAGGGGTTGACCAGGACGCAGGCAATGTCGCGACGCGTGGCCAGCACATGCAAGGCCCGATCGTCCATGTCCTTGAGCGTGTAGGTCTGGCGTGGGGTCACAGGGTTGCCCGGACCCGGCTGCACGTCTTCCCACCAGCCGTGATAAGCGCCGCAGAAGCGCACCAGGTGCGTCTTGCGGGTGTGGTACCGAGCCAGTCGCACGGCCTGCATCACGGCCTCGGTGCCGGACATGTGGAACGACACCTCGTCAAGGCCGGAGATCACCTTCAGCCGCTCGACGTTCTCCACGACACAGGGGTGGTACGCGCCCAGCACGGGGCCCAGTTCGGCGGCGGTAGCCGAGCCTTCCGCGATGCAGGCCTTGTAGAAGTCGTAGCCGAAGAGGTTGACGCCATAAGACCCGGTCAGATCGAAGAACTGATTGCCGTCCAGGTCAACGACCTTCACGCCCCGGGATGCGCACACGAAGCTGCCCACCTTCAGGTGTTCGCGCAGGTAGGGGCTGTACTGGAAGGGAACGCGGTAGCTGCCGGTGAACTGCAGGTCGGACACGCTCGCGCGCGCCTGTGCCGTGGCCGCGACGCTCAGCGGGAAGCGCGCTGCGTACAAGCCCGCCAGCGCGTGAAAGCCCGCCTTGCGCCGCTGCACCACTTCGGCAGGCGCATCGTCAGAAGCAAAGAAGCGCTCAGCGCCATAGGCGTACCCCGGAATGAGCGAGGCCACCCGCTTGGCCATGCGCGAGTGCCCCGCCAGCGACCGGTGCTTGGCCCTGGAGAGTTCAATGCGGCGCTTGAACCGGGGCAGGCCCCAGGCTGCGCTCACCGTAAGGGCCGCGAGGGCGGACAGGGCCGGGAGGGTCATGGCTTCTTGCATGGCATCAACTCTTGGTGAAGACATGACAGATGTATTCCAGACTCTTGACAGGCTGATGAAATGAACCCAGATCCCTCCAATTCCTCAGCGCTGCCGCCAACTTCCGGCAAAGCGACCAAGCCACGCGGGATATGGCAGCGCCTGCTGCTGCAGGAAGACCTGAACTTCCTGCTCACCAACCGGGTGCCCCGCACCGCCCTGACGCACTTCATGGGCTGGTTCAGTGGACTTCGCAGCCCC
>JBIPMZ010000331.1:0-2681 GCA_044376165.1 Cyanobium sp. | reverse complement strand
CGAATCCATAAAAAAAGGGGGAGCCTGCCCCCCTTCCTTCCTTCACAAGGCGCCGCCAGCCGCCTCAGACGGCAACGGCGGTTTTGGGGTCCAGCTCACCCTTGGCGTAGAGGGCGGCGTAGTAGTTGATGTCGCGCTGCTTGATCTTGCTGGCATTGCCGGCGCACCAGAATTGCTGGTAGCGATCCAGGCATACCTTCTTCATGTAAGCGCGGGCGGGTTTGTTGAAGTGGCGGGGATCGAAATTGGAGGGATCCTTGGCGGCCGCTTCCCGCACCGCAGCGGTGAAGGCCAGGCGGTTGTCGGTGTCGATGTTGACCTTGCGGACACCGTTGCGGATGCCCTCCTGAATCTCTTCCACGGGCACGCCGTAGGTTTCGGGGATGGCGCCGCCGTACTGGTTGATCATGTCGAGCCACTCCTGGGGAACCGAGGAGGAGCCGTGCATCACCAGGTGGGTGTTGGGGATGGCCTTGTGGATTTCGGCAATGCGGCTGATGGCCAGCACCTCGCCGGTGGGTTTGCGCGTGAACTTGTAGGCGCCATGGCTGGTACCGATGGCGATCGCCAGGGCGTCCACCTTGGTCTTGGCCACGAAGTCGGCGGCCTCGGCGGGATCGGTGAGGAGCTGGCTGTGGTCGAGCTTGCCCTCGAAGCCATGGCCATCCTCGGCGTCGCCCATGCCGGTCTCCAGGGAGCCCAGGCAGCCCAATTCCCCTTCCACGCTGACGCCGATGGCATGGGCCACATCCACCACCTCCTTGGTGACCGCCACGTTGTACTCGTAGCTGGCGGGAGTCTTGGCGTCGGCCTGCAGGGAGCCGTCCATCATCACGGAGGTGAAGCCGTTGGCGGCGGCGCCGTAGCAGGTGGCGGGGCTGTTGCCGTGGTCCTGGTGCATCACCACCGGGATGTCGGGATAGGTCTCGACGGCGGCCAAGATGAGGTGCCGCAGGAAGCTTTCGCCCGCATACTGGCGAGCGCCGCGGGAAGCCTGGAGGATGACCGGGCTGTCGGTTTCGTAGGCAGCCTCCATGATCGACTGCACCTGCTCCAGGTTGTTCACGTTGAACGCTGGGATGCCGTAGCCGTTCTCAGCGGCGTGATCGAGCAGCAGGCGAAGCGGGACGAGCGCCATGGAAATACCTCGCGGTGAAGGGGGGGCGAACAGGGAAGGGATCCGCTGAGACAGGCCGAGACGACCTGGTGGCAGCGGAAGGGCGGCCGGCAGGGTCGGCCTGCGCGCGCTGCGGCGGAGTCTAGGGGATGCCCCCTTCGCCATAAAAAAGCCCCGCCGGCGGCGGGGCGAACGCAACGCATCCTGCGGATGGACCGCTCAGTCGATCAGGTGCTGTTTGCGCAGCGACTGCACGGTGTAGTCGTGCTGCCGAGCGGCACGGCGGGCCTCTTCGGCCTGACGGGCCAACTGACGGGCTGTGGTGATGGTCATGGAAGTGCCTCCTTGGGAGTCCTCCGCCCGCTGGGGCGGAGTGTGGACGGGATGGCGCGTTGCTTCGGGACGGGATCCAGAAGGATTCCGCCTTACTTCCGCCCCGGTCCTGCGGTGGTCTCGGGGAGCCGGAGCCGCCGAGAGAGCACCGCCACCGGGGTCAACGATTCACCAACGGTAGTGGTTGCTACCGAATGAAAGGGTTCTACCTGATACGGCTTTAGGTAACTTCAGATACGGAAAGCCGGCCCCCTCGGGCCTGATCGCAGCAGCGCTGGCTCTCCACCGCCTCCGCCAGCCCCGGCACCATCGGCCGCCCCTCCCGCACCGCCTCGGCCCACCAGCCGATCAGCCGACGCACCGGGGCGATGCGACCGTCCTCCCAGGTGCGCGCAAAGGCGAGGGCCGGGTCGGCCGGCACGGGCCGCAACGCTTCCCCCGGCCGAGCCATCCACAGCTGGAAGCCGTGCACGTAGTCGTTCTGGTTGTCCGAGCCCAGCACCAGCGTGGCCTCACTGCCATGCAACTCCAGCCAGCAGCCCCGCCCGTGGCGCGCCACCGACGCCAGGCTGAGCTGGCAGGGCACCGGGCGCCCCTGCCGGTCCTCCAGCTCCAGGTGGATCAGCGCCACATCCTCCGCATCCACCGGCTCCAGGCCGCTGCCGTCGGGGCGCGGTCGCTCCCGGATCGCCGTGCTCAGCCGCCCGCACACCCCCCTGGCCGGGCCGATCAGCCAGTGCAGGATGTCGAAGGCGTGGGTGCCGAGCGCCCCCAGCACCCCGCCGCCAGCGGCAGCGGAGGAGTACCACGTATGGGGCCGGCGGGGGTCGGCCCGGCTGCCCATCAACCAATCAAACTTCACCAGCCAGGGCGTGCCCAGCACCCCCTGGCCGAGCAGGCCCGCCAGCTGCTGGAAGACGGGAACGGCCCGGTACTCGAAGTCGACGGCCACCGCCAGCTGGCGCGCCAAAGCCAGGCGCTGGAGGTCTTCGATGCCGCTCGCCTCCAGCGCCACCGGCTTCTCCAGCAGCAGCGGTTTGCCCGCCTCCAGGGCCGCGCGGGCCAGCGCCAGCCGCGGGGCGGGCGGGGTGGCGATCACCAGGGCGTCGATGGCGGGATCGGCGAGAAGGGCCGCGAAGTCGGTGTGACCCGGCAAGGCGTGGGCGTGGCAGGCCTCCGCCAGCCGTTCCGCCCGCGGATGCCACAGGGCCACCGGCTCGGTGAGGGGACA
>JBIPMZ010000330.1:0-2698 GCA_044376165.1 Cyanobium sp. | reverse complement strand
ATGGACTAAGAGAACTACCTGAATCGCTGGGCCAGCTCATAGAGCTGAATCGCCTAGATCTTTCAATGAATCAACTCGGTACTCTGCCTGAATCATTGGGCGATCTCATTCACCTTGAGGTATTATCTATCAGTTCGAATAGGTTTTCTGTATTTCCGGCCTGCATTTGTAAATGCAGAAATTTACATATCCTTGGGGCATCGGGGAATTCCATTTCGAGACTTCCCGATGAGATTAATAAACTGAAGAGGTTGATTGCACTGGCTCTAGGCTGCCACGTATTCAAGGAAAATTTAATACTAGAAATGTATATTCAAGAAGGTTGGCATACGGTTGCGCCCCGGAAATAGTCTGACCACCCTGCCCACATCTTTGTTGGAGCTGAAAGAGCTAAAGCACCTCGATCTAACGAACAACCCACTCAACCCCGAACTCGCCGCCGCCTACGAAGAAGGCCTCGATGCCGTCAAGCGCTACCTGCGGGCGAAGGCGGAAGCGCAGGTGGTGTTGAACGAGGCGAAGTTGATCCTGATTGGTGAGGGGGAGGTTGGGAAGAGCTGCCTGCTGGGGGCGTTGCGGGGGGATCCGTGGGAGGAGGGGAAGCCCACCACCCATGGCATCGAAATCAAACCATTGCCGCTGACCGATCCGGACACCGGTATCGAGATCACCCTGAATGGCTGGGATTTTGGCGGGCAGCGGGTGTATCGGCCCACCCATCAGTTGTTTTTCAGCGCCCCGGCGGTGTACCTGGTGGTGTGGAAACCGCGGGAGGGGCCGCAGCAGGGCTTTGTGAAGGAGTGGATCAAGCTGATCAAGCACCGGGAACCAGACGCCAAGATTCTTGTTGTGGCCACCCACGGTGGCCCCAATGCCCGCCAGCCCGACATCGATCGTCAGGAACTCTGGGACCTGTTCGGCAAGGAGACGGTGGTGGATTTCTACCTGGTGCAAAGCAAGCCAGATCCGCTAAGCGGCGATCGGCAGGGCATTGCCGAGTTGCGCGATGCCATCGCCCGCGTGGCGCGCAGCCTGCCGGAGGTGGGGCGCACCTTCCCCAAGCATTGGCAAGAGGTGAGAACGACACTCCGCGGCTTCTTGTCCCTCGCAGACGTTCTGCCGCTCGTGGGACCGCTGGTGCCCAATGCGCAAGAGGCCCGCCATCGCTTGGAGCGCCTGGGCGAAAATCGGCTGTGCCTGGAGCTGGTGATCACAGAATTAAAGGATTTGCTTGTAGATATACCGGCCGCACGCGAGGAACTCTCCAAGGCACGCATGGCCTATCTGCCACTGGCTCAATATCTCGCCATCGCCAAAGAACACAAGCTGGAGAAAGAAGATGCTCTGCTGCTGCTGCGGATCAGCCGAGCGGTGGGCGATCTGATCTATTTCGAGCACGATCCGGCGCTTCGGGATATCGTGATCCTCAAGCCCGATTGGCTGGCGACGGCCATGAGCTTTGTGCTCGACGATGAACACACACGCAAAGCGGGGCATGGATTGGTGAGCTTCGCACGCTTGGGGCAGCTGTGGAACAACCCGGACAAGGCCGCGGCAGAGCGTTACCCCTCCGCGCTGCATCCGATCTTCCTGCGGCTGATGGAACGCTTCGACCTCTGTTATCGCGTCGCCGAACCAGGCCGCACCGAGGCCAACGGCACGAGCCTGATTGCTCAGCTGGTTCCCGATGTGCGCCCCGATCCGGTTCCGGGATGGGCAGCCAGAGCGGAACCGGGTGAGGAAGAGCAGCGGCAAATTTGCCGGATTGTCGAGACATCAAGGAATCAGTCGGCCAGTGCGGAGGGGATTTTTTATCAACTGATTGTGCGCTTGCACAAATATTCCCTCGGCCGGGCCGACTACGCCAAGAGCGTCCACTGGCAACGAGGATTGCTTCTGCAGGACAACTATGGCGCCCTGGCATTCCTGGAACATATCGCCAATGATATTCGCATCACGGTGCGCTCTCCCTATCCCGAGCGCTTTCTTGCGGCATTAACCTATGAGATCAAGTGGTTGGTGGAGAGCTTCTGGGAAGGGCTGCGCTGCGAGGTTACGGTGCCTTGCCTGGTGCCACAGCCAAATGGCGAACCGTGCATGGGCTTATTTGAAGTTGGCAAGCTGCTGGAGAATAAGCGTCGCAACCGGCCAGAACAGCCCTGTCCGGTGTGCAACGAATGGCAGAATATAGAGCAGTTGCTTCACAACGCACCCGCTTCACGTCCAAACCCTCTGGATTTGCTGCTTTCTCAATCCGCCGCGGTGCGAGAGGAGCTGGCGGCAGCACGCCAGCAACGGATCGCTTTGCAGGGTGAGGTGATGGAGCGCTTCGATAAGCTGGATAGCGGAACGCAACGCATTCTCAGCCAAGTGGATGATGGTTTCACCGTCATGATGCGCTCGATGAATGACGAGGCCAAGGACGGCCCTCGCCTGTTTAGCCTTCTGCCGGTAGATCCGGGTTTCTTCGACCGACCGCACTGGGTGAGCCAGAAGTTTCGCCTCACCCTTTGGTGCGAGCACAGCCGCCTGCCCCTGCCGGAATGGAATGGCGAAGGCGATACGGCGGGCATGTATGAGTTAAACCTGGCCCGTGAGTGGTTCGAGAAGGCGGCACCTTTTTTGAAGCTGCTCACGGGTACCTTGAGTCTCGTGCTCCCCGTGGCGGCATCGGCCACGAAATTTGTGATGGACGACA
>JBIPMZ010000352.1:0-2730 GCA_044376165.1 Cyanobium sp. | reverse complement strand
CACCCAACCCGGTCTCACCTGGCTGGCTTGCGTTCCCCTGGCCCTCTTTGGGCTTGGAGTGTTCAACTTGTCTGCCCGCGCGGCCGAGCTGCCCGAGCTGACACCGGCTTTTCTGGCAAACAACGCATTTTTGTTGATCTGTGCTGTGCTGGTGATCTTCATGAACGCTGGCTTCGCCATGGTCGAGGCTGGGCTCTGCCGGCAAAAAAATGCTGTCAACATTCTCGCCAAAAATCTGATCGTTTTCGCTTTGGCGGTGACGGCTTATTGGTTCATCGGCTATAAGATAATGTACAATGCGAGCTGGGTTATTCCCGGTTGGCTTAAGTTCGGAGGATTCTTCTTCGATCCCACCGTAACACCCGAGATGATTACGGAGGGAAAGCTGGTCCCCAGTGTTGATTTTCTTTTTCAGGCCGCCTTCGCCGGCACTGCCGCCACCATCGTTTCCGGCCTGGTGGCGGAGAGGATCAAGTTTAATGAGTTTGTGATCTTTTCTCTTGTTCTCGTTGGGATTCTCTACCCAATTTCCGGCTCCTGGCAGTGGAATGTGGGGGAGGGCTGGCTCAACAAACTCGGCTTCATCGATTTCGCCGGCTCCAGCGTGGTCCACACCTTTGGAGCCTGGGCGGGGCTGACCGGCGCCATCCTCCTGGGCCCCCGGATCGGCAAGTTTGTTGACGATAAGCCCAAGGCCATTCCTGGCCACAACCTCTCGATCGCCACCCTGGGTTGTCTGATCCTCTGGATCGGTTGGTATGGCTTCAACCCCGGCTCCTGGCTCTCCATGGCCCCCGAGGTCCCCTACATCGCCGTTACCACCACCCTGGGCGGGGCCGCGGGGGGCATCTCCGGCACCTTGGTCAGCCAGCTGACCGGCGGCAAACCCGACCTGACCATGACCATCAACGGCATCCTCGCCGGACTGGTGGGCGTAACGGCTGGTTGCGATGGCTTCTCCATGCCCGCCGCCTGGGTAGTGGGGTTCATCGCCGGGGCCTTGGTGGTGTGGTCGGTGGCATTCATCGATTCCCTGAAGATCGACGACCCGGTGGGGGCCTTCTCCGTGCATGGCGTCTGCGGAATGTGGGGAACCCTGGCGGTCGGCCTGTTCAACACCGACAAAGGACTCCTCACGGGCCACGGCTTCGCGCAGCTCGGCTTTCAGATCACAGGCATCCTGGCCTTCTCGATCTTTTCGATCGTCACCTCTCTCGCCCTCTGGACGTTTCTGGGATCCCTCACCGGTGGCATCCGGGTTACGGAAGCGGAGGAGGTGGAAGGGCTCGATATCGGCGAGCACGGCATGGAGGCCTACCCCGACTTCGCGCCGATGGCGAAGTGAAACCGGGCTAGCCCCGGGCTTGTTCAACAGGAGCTTGCCTTGGGCAGGCATCGGCGGGGACCCAGGGTCCCCGTTTTTTTTTCGGTAGCAGGGGTGAAAATCCTGGATTCGTTGCCGTTGCTACACGGGAGGTGACAGTGCCGACAGAGGGTGACGAAGTGAACATTGACGAGGTTTCCCCCCTGATGCTCAGGACTTTCCCGTCCGGCGGAGGTCCATCCGTCGCGACGACCTTCGATCGCCTCCGCACCCGGGTGCTGGCAGGCGTCCAGGAACCCAAGCTGCGACGCTTCGCCTTCTTCGCCCTCGCGGCCGGCGCCGGCCTCGTGCCTCTGATGGGCGGTGCCGCCAAGGCCGCGCTCCAGAACGCCCCCACCGATGGGGCCGACACAATGTTAATGCTGTTCGGCTCGGCCCTGGTGCTGCTGATGACCCCGGGTCTGGCGTTCTTCTATGGCGGTTTCACCCGCCCCAAGAACGTGCTCAACACCATGATGATGAGCTTCTTCCTGATGGGGCTCATCGGCGTGCTGTGGGTCGTGATCGGCTACAGCCTCGCCTTCGACACCGGCTTCAAGAGCCCCTTCATCGGCGGCCTCGGCGCCATGTGGCTGAACAACGTGGGCGGACCGCTCGGCGATGCCCCCTACGCCCCCGGCTTCCCGATCAGTGCCACCTGCTTTGCCCTGTTCCAGGGCATGTTTGCGATCATCACCCCGGCCCTGATCTCCGGCGCCCTGGTGGAGCGGATCAGCTTCAAGGCCTGGTTCTGGTTCTGCCTGCTCTGGAGCCTGTTGGTGTATTCGCCCATGGCGAAGATGGTTTGGGGCGGCGGCTTCCTCGGCGCCGCCGAGGGCATGATGGGCGCCATCGACTTCGCCGGCGGCACGGTGGTGCACATCGCTTCCGGCGTCGCGGCCCTGGTCGGGGCGGCGATCATCGGCCCCCGCACCACCTGGCCAAACAACAAGCGCCCCCCCCATAACGTGCCCTTCATCCTGCTGGGAGCCGGCCTGCTGTGGTTCGGGTGGTTCGGTTTCAACGGCGCCAGCATGTTCGCCTCGAAAACCGCCGGCCTCCCCATCCTCACCACCACCACCTCCGCCTCCGCCGGTCTGCTCACCTGGTGTCTGATCGAGTGGTTTAAGGACGGCAAACCCACCGCGGTCGGCGCCGCCACCGGCGCGGTGGCCGGCCTTGTGGGCATCACTCCGGCGGCGGGCTTTGTCTATATGGGCCCGTCGATCGCCATCGGTGCGATCGTTGCCGCCGTCTGCCTGATCGCGGTGCGTGTCAAAGCGGCCATCCAGTTCGACGACTCCCTCGACACCTTCATGGTGCATGGCGTAGGCGGCACGGTGGGGGCTCTTTTGACCGGCATCTTC
>JBIPMZ010000061.1:0-10413 GCA_044376165.1 Cyanobium sp. | reverse complement strand
ATCCAGATGCTGGCTGTGCAGGAGCTGCAGCGTCAAAACTCCGCGGATCCGGCACCGGCCTTCGCTCGAATCTTCGCCACCCTGAAATCCCTCCTCGGCAGCGCCGACGATCCCACGATCCTGGCCCACGCCCTTCCCACCTTGGGCCCGGAGATCGATCGCTTGGAAGGCAACCCGGACATGGCCTACCTATGCGGCGAATACGGGAGCACCGCCTGGCAGCCGCTGGCCGTGGGCCAGATGCACCCGCGCTGCCAAGCCCAGCAGCTCACCTTTCTGGGCAGCGCCACCCTGCCGGAGCTGTTTGACCAGTTCCTGATCGAGCCCGGCCGCTCTGTGGTGCAGGCGGAGTCCGATCCCCTGATCCGCGAGACCCTCTTCGATCTGGCGCTCAATCAGTCGTTTCGCCGCGACCTTTTTGTCAAGGGCGCCCTGCCCCTGCCGGCGCCGCTGCGGCAGGAGGCCCTGGCCGCCGTGCGGCTCCAGCCCTTCAAGGCGATCAGCGGCCCCCCCACGGATTACGTCTTCACGACCAGCTTCGGGGAGTTCCATGCCGATCCCAGCCTCTGCCAGGCCGTGGAGGCGCGGCTGTGCGCTGGGGCCTGCCACCTCGGAGAGCTCGCCTTGGAGCTGGGGCTGGAGCTCGAAACCCTCTTGCCCGGTCTGGCGATCCTGCTCGATGCTTCCCGGATCGCTCTGGAGCGCGGTGCCGCGGCCGCCGCGGCCCTCGGCCCGGCCCAGGCGGCAAACCGGCGCCTGCGCCAACTCATCCAGGCCAGGGCCCCCTACACCCACCTGGTGGCCCCCACCAACGGGGGCTCGATTCCCCTGTCCCTGCTGGAGACGCTCTGTTTGGAGGCGATCGAGCAGCAGGTGCCGGAGCCAGACTGGCCCCTCTGCCTGCTGCTCGGTTTGCAAGCCACCGGCGCCGAGCTGCGCGACAAGGGCGAGGTGATCGAGGATCCCCAGGCTCAGCAGGAGAAGTTGGTGGAGGCCTGCCGCCGCTTTCGCCAGGAGCGGCTGCCGCTGCTGCAGGCCCTCGGGGCCGTCGCCCTCGCGCCGACCTGACCCCTGCCCCGCCGCCGCCCGCGCCACCGCCGGCCGTTCAGCAGCGCAACCGCCGATCCCGGGGCAGTTCCCCCACGATCTCCCCCTCCCCGTTCAACTCCGGATAGGGCCGTCCCTCGGCGCGGCACCAGGCCGCCACCTCCGGGTAGGCCCACTCGAACAGCCGCCGCCGGTAGCGCTCCGGCGCCAGGCCCTCCCCCCGCCGGGGTGCCAAACCGGCGGCCTCCCGCTGGCGCAGGGCTTCGAACAGCAGGGTGGCGGTGGCCACCGAAACGTTGAGCGACTGCACCATGCCCCGCATCGGGATGAAGATCGCCTGCTCCACCAGGGATGCCGCCACCTCGCTCAGGCCCCACTTCTCGGCTCCGAGCACGAAGGCGGTGGGGCCGGTGAAGTCGCAGAGGCGGTAATCGATGGCCTCGAGGCCCAGGTGGGTGCCGTAGAGGCGAAAGCCCCGCTGCCGCAGGCCGAGCAGAGCCTCCTCCACGCGGTCGTGGCAGTGGAGCGGCACCCATTTCTGGCTGCCCTGGGCCGTGCTGTTGAAGGTGGGCAGGCGGCCCTGGTGGCAGACGGCATGGGCGTCCATCACCCCCACCGCATCGCAGCTGCGCAGGATCGCCGAGAGGTTGTGGGGCTTCTCCACATGCTCCAGCAGCACCGTCAGGTCGTCCATGCGGCCGTCGAGGACCGCCCGCAGACGGGCGAAGCGGCGGGGCAGCAGGGGCATGGGCTCCGGCAAAAGCCCATCCTCCCCCCGCTCGGCGACCGATCGCCGCGAGGATGGGGCGGTGGTTGCGGCAACGATGGCGGAACCGGAGCCGAGCTTCGAGGCGCGGGTGCTCGCGATGGTGGCCCGGATCCCCCCCGGCCGCCTCGCCACCTACGGGCAGATCGCCGAGCTGATCGGCGCCTGGGGCTGTGCCCGCCAGGTGGGCTGGACCCTGCGACGGCTGCCCCTTCCCTCGCCGATCCCCTGGCATCGGGTGGTGAATGCCCGCGGCGGCATCTCCCTCAGCCCCGCCCGGGAGGGCAGCGACTGGATCCAGGCGGAGCTGCTCCGCGCCGAGGGAATCCCGGTGGATGATCGCGGTCGGTTGCCGCTGGCGCTCCACCGCTGGCGGCCCGAATCCTGAGCCGCCTGTTGCCGTCCATGCTGGAGGCCGCTGCCCCCGCGGATGTCCGTCTCCCCCCCCGTTCCCTCCCCCGCCGCCGACCCCGGCACGACCGCGGCCATCGGCCTGGCCCCCCGCCGAGCCGCCTGGCGGGCGCTGCAGGCGGTGGCCGCTGGCGCCTGGGCCGATGCGGCGCTGGAGCGGGAGCTGGCGCGGCTGCCCCTGGCGGCGGCGGATCGCGCCCTGGCCACCGATCTGGTGTATGGCGCCATCCGCCAGCGCCGGCTGCTCGATGGCTGGCTCGACGCCCACGGCCGGGTGACCGCCCATCGCCAGCCGCCGAAGCTGCGCTGGCTGCTCCATCTGGGCCTCTACCAGCTGCTCTTCCTGGAGCGGGTGCCGGCCTCGGCCGCGGTGAGCACCACCGTGGAGCTGGCCAAGCAGGGGGGGCTGGGGCGCTTGGCCTCGGTGGCCAACGGGCTGTTGCGGTCGGTGCTGCGGGCGCGGGGGGCGGCGCTGCCGGCGGATCCCCTGGCGGGCCTGCCGTTGCCCCCCGACCCCGCCGCCGCCTTCGCCCTGCGCCACTCCCTGCCGGATTGGATCGCCCGCGATCTTCTCCACGGGTTGCCGCCCGAACGCGCCGAGGCCTTCGCCCGCGCCGCCAACGCACCGCCCCCCCTCGACCTGCGGGTGAATCGCCTGCGGGCCGATCGCGACACCGTCCTGGAGCGCTTGGCCGCCGCCGGGGTGCCGGCCGCCCCCCTGGCGGATCTGCCCGCGGGGCTGAGCCTGCTGGGCCGGGCGGGCGACGTGGCCGCTCTGCCGGGCTACGACGAGGGCTTGTGGAGCGTCCAAGACCGGAGCGCCCAGCGGATCGCCCCCCTGCTCGAGCCGAAGCCTGGCGATCAGCTGCTGGATGCCTGCGCCGCCCCGGGGGGGAAGAGCACCCATCTGGCGGAGCTGGTGGGGCCCGAGGGCGTGGTGTGGGCGGTGGATCGGGCCGGCTCGCGGCTGAAGCGGCTGGTGGCCAACGCCCGCCGCTTGGGGATCGAGTCGATCGAGGTGCTGGAGGCCGACGCCACCGCCCTGGGGCAGGAGCGCCCCGCCTGGCGGGGCCGGTTTCAGGGGATCCTGGTGGATGCGCCCTGTTCCGGGTTGGGCACCCTCGCCCGCCATCCCGACGCCCGCTGGCGGGTGGAGCCCGATGCGCTGGCCGAGCTCAGCGAACTGCAGGACCGGCTGCTCGATGCCATGGCTCCCCTGCTGGCGCCAGCGGGGCGGCTGGTCTACGCCACCTGCAGCGTCCACCCGCGGGAGAATGGGGAGCGCACCGCTGCGTTCCTGGGCCGTCATCCGGGCTGGCAGCTGGCCCTGGAGCGGCAGTGGTGGCCCGGGGAAGAGGCGGGGGGAGATGGCTTCTATGCCGCGGTGCTGCGGCCGCCGGCGTAGGGAGAGGGTGGCGCCCTAGGGGGAAGGGGGCGGCGGCGCGGAGATCGGCGGCGGCGGAGCCATCACGGAGGGGCCCCCTGGCGGGGGAGATGGCGTCGGTGCGGGGGCTGTGGGCTGCGGGGAAGGGGCGGCCGCCTCGCGGCGGGGGGCAGGCGACTCGTTGGGCGCCTCCCCGCGACGCGGCTCCGGGGAGGCGCCCTCCGGCGGGCTCCACGGCCTCTCCTCCGGCACGGGCGGCTGCGAGCGCCCTTCGCCGTCGCTGGGCTCGATTTCCGGCGACAGCCACGACTCCTCGCGGCGCAGAGCGCTGGCCTCGGGTTTCTTCTTTCCGTTCCCCTTCGGGGCTTTGTAGGGGATGAAGCGGCCCGTGAGCACGGGCTTGGCGGGGAACGGGCGCACCGGGATGTCGTTGAGGATCCCGCCCATGAAGGCGCTCCAGGCGGTGGCCGCCGCGGCACTGCTGCTGCCGGTCTTGAGGTTTTGGTCGTAGCCGAGCCAGATGCCGGTGGTGAGCTGGGGGATGGAGCCGATGAACCAGAGGTCGCGGGCGCCCTCGGCGGTGCCGGTTTTGCCGGCCGCCGGGCGATCGGGCAGGGTGGCGGCACGGCCTGTGCCCCCGATCACCACCTGCTGCAGCATCCAGGTGACGGCATCGGCCACGTCGCTGCTCACGGCGCGACGGGGCTTTTCGCCATCCACCCGCCGGCTCCAGAGCAGCTCGCCATCGGGGCCGTAAATCTCCTCGAAGGGAACGGGCTTGGCAAAGAGGCCCCGGTTGTTGATCGCGGCGTAGGCGGCGGTCATCTCCAGCACCGTCTTCTCGTTGGCACCGAGCACCATGGCCGGATAGTCGCCGATCACCCCGCTGATGCCGAGCTTGCGAGCCACGTCGATCACCCGCGGATAGCCCACTTTTTCCGCCAGGGTGACGGCGGCGGTGTTGAGGGAGCGGCGCAGCGCATCGGCAATCGTGGTGCTGCCGCCCTTGCCCCCCTCGATGCAGAAGCGCTTCGGCGGCCAGCCGTCCATGTAGCACAGCTGCCGCAGCGAGACGCTGTCCTCGGGCTTGAGCCCGGCCTGAATGGCGGCGGTGTAGGTGAAGAGTTTGAAGGTGGAGCCCGGGGAGCGCAGCGCCTGGGTGGCGCGGTTGAATTGGCTCTGCTCCCAGTCCTTGCCACCCACCATCGCTCGCACCAGGCCAGTGCCGGGCTCGATCGCCACCAGCGCCCCCTCCAGGCCGCCGGTGGCATAGCTGCGGATGGTTTTCTGGGCCTGCTCCTGCCACTGTTTGTTGAGTCCGGTGCGGATCGTCAGGCCGCCCATCTCCAGCTGCTCCTTGGTGAGCACCCGGGGGAGCTCCTGCTCCAGCCAGCTGGTGAACCAGGGGGCAGGGTTGTAGAAATACTTCGGTTCGGCGGGCTTCAGGCCCAGCGGCGCCGCGTTGGCCCGCGCCAGCTGGGCATCATCGATATAGCCAACCTCGCGCATTCGGCGCAGCACCGTACCCCGGCGCTGCAGTGCCAGGTTGGGATTGACCAGGGGGGAATAAACGGACGGGGCTGGGGGCATGCCCGCGATCAGGGCCACCTCGGGCAGGGTGAGTTTGTCGGGTGTTTTGGAGAAGTACACCCAGGCCGCGTCGGAGACGCCATAGGCGCTGGATCCGAGATAGACATAGTTCACATATTGCTCAAGGATCTGCTTCTTGCTGAGTTGGCGCTCGATCTTGCCGGCGAGGGCGGCCTCCTTCACCTTCCGCCAGAGGGTGCGGTCCTGGCTGAGGAAGACGGTGCGCGCCAGCTGCTGGGTGATCGTGCTCGCCCCCTCCTCCACGGAGCCCTGGCTGAGATTGCGCAGCATCGCCCGGGTGATGCCCACCAGATCGACGCCATCGTGCTGGTAGAAGCGGCGGTCCTCAGCGGCCACAAACGCTTTTTGCACCAGCAACGGCATGCGACCGGTGGGCAGCTTCTCGCGGGTGGCCGGGCCCTGCTTGTACACCACCTCGCCATTGGCATCCAGGATGGTAAGCGTGCCGGGGCGCGTGAAGGAGCTGATGCGCGAGGCGTCGGGCAGCAGGCTGTCGACCCCGGCGAAGAAGAGCGATTGCCCCAGGGCCACCACCCCCCCCACGGAGGCCGCCAGCAGGGCGGGAATGAGGAGCGGGCGAACGGCCCGGAAGGGTTCGCGCAGCGGCGGTTCCTGCGGGGAGCGGGGATCCCGGGGCAGGGGCGGGAGGCTGGCGTGGCTCACGGCAGCACGGCCGGCAGGGAGGGGAGATGGGGGAGCGGGCTGTGGCCGATCGCCAGGGCGGTGACGAGCATGCCCAGCACGAGAAAGGGTTGGGCGCTCGCCTGATATTTCACATCAAAGGCGACAGGATCCCGCAGCAACCAGATGTCTTGGAAGGTGATCTGCGGAACGATCAACAGCACCAGCAGCACGGCGGCAAAATGCTGGCCGATGGCGATCAGCACAGCCACCATGGCCAGCTGGAAGACATCGATCATGGCGGCGCTGATCCAGCTGGCGGTGCGGATGCCAAACACCACGGGCAGCGACTGCAGGCCCAAAGCCCGGTCCCCCTCGACGCTCTTGAAGTCGTTGACCACGGCGATCCCCAGCCCCGCCAGGCTGTAGGCGAGGGTGAGCAGGGCGGTGGTCCAGGTGAGCTGACCGAAGAGGGCCTGACCGGCCCACCAGGGCAGGGCGATGTAGCTCGCCCCCAGCGCGTAGTTGCCCAGCCAGCCGTTCTGCTTGAGTTTGAGCGGCGGGGCGGAGTAGATGTAGCTCACGAAGGAACCGCCGAGGGCCAGGAGCAACACAACGGGCGTGCGGTGCTCCGCCCAGCGATCGAGGCCCCACGCCACGGCGAGACCCGCGAGAAGCAGCAGCCAGATCTGCAGTTTCACCTGGGCCAGGGGAATGGCACCGGAGGGGATCGGCCTGTAGGGCTCGTTGATCGCGTCGATCTCGCGGTCGTAGTAGTCGTTGATCGTTTGGGTGTAGCCGGCGAGCAGCGGGCCGCTCATCACCATGCAGGCCACGGCTGCCAGCAGGTGGTCGGGCCGCCAGAGGAAGTTGCCGGAGGCCGCCGCACCGCAGACAACCCCCCAGATCAACGGAATCCAGGTGACCGGCTTCATCAGCTGCAGCCGGATCCTCCAGATGTTGTTGCTGCTGGAGGCCCCCTTCATGCCGAGCAACTGGCGCGCGTCGGCGTTGGCGGCAGGATCCGGGGATTGGCTCACAGGGGGTCGGGGTCAGGCGGGTGTGATCTCGTCATCAAAGAACCAGCTGGTCCCCCCCCCTTCCAAATCGACGACAACCCCGATGCCCTTGCCGTCGGTGACGCGGAAGCCACGCACGGTGCCGGTGGGGTTGGCCTTGAGGGTGGCCACCAGGTCGGCGGGAATGCGGTCACGCACCCGCAGAACCCGCACCTTCGAGCCGATGGTGATGGCGGCCTGGGACATGGTCTGGAGCTGAAAAGCGCCTCACCTTATCAGTGCCGACGGGCCGCTCCCGATGGCAAGCTGGACGCTCTCCTCTCGAACCGCCCCACTCGCAACCCTTATCCATGGTCGCCAGGCGCATCATCCCCTGTCTCGATGTCGCCGACGGTCGGGTGGTCAAGGGGGTCAACTTCGTCGGGCTGCGGGATGCGGGGGACCCGGTGGAGCTGGCCTGCCGCTACAGCGCCTCCGGGGCCGACGAGCTCGTGTTCCTCGACATCGCCGCCAGCCACCAGGGGCGTGAAACCTTGCTGGATCTGGTGCAACGCACCGCCGATTCCGTCACGATTCCCTTCACCGTTGGGGGTGGCATCAGCAGCGTGGCAGGGATCACCGAACTGCTGCGGGCCGGGGCCGACAAGGTGAGCCTCAACTCGGCGGCGGTGCGGGATCCGCAGCTGGTGGCCCGGGGGGCGGAGCGGTTCGGCTGCCAGTGCATCGTCGTGGCGATCGACGCCCGGCGTCGCCGCGATGGCGCCCCCGGCTGGGAGGTGCTGGTGAAGGGGGGCCGCGAGACCACAGGCCTCGATGCGGTGGCCTGGGCTCGCCAGGTGGTGGATCTCGGAGCCGGGGAGATCCTGCTCACCTCCATGGACGGGGATGGCACCCAGGCGGGCTACGACCTTCCCCTCACCCGAGCGGTGGCGGAGGCGGTGCCGGTGCCAGTGATCGCCTCCGGCGGTGCGGGTTGCCTCGCGGACATCGCCGCGGCTCTCGTGGAGGGAAAGGCGGCGGCGGCCCTGCTGGCCTCCCTCCTGCACGACGGGGTGCTGAGCGTGGCGGAGATCAAGCGCGATCTGCTGGACCGCGGGCTGCCGGTTCGGCCTCTGCTGGCGTCACACCGTGGCTGAGAGCTTCGTTACATTAAGCAAAGCTTCTGTCCCCTACCGGGTTTTCGGCGGTGTCTGCGCTCCTCGCCCTCCCTGGTCCCCTGCTCAGCACCCTGGCGCTGCTCATGGTCGGCGCCGTTATCGCCCTGGTGGCCTGGGCTTTGCAGCTCATGCAGGCCGCCAACGACCGCCGGGAGTTCTCGTTGATGCTGGCGGGTTGCATGGTCTGCTCCGCCGCCGTTGGCCTGGCCACGGTGACGGTGCTCACCTTCACGCCACCGGCACGGCTCCCCTCCAGCGCTCTGCCGCTTTCCCCCCCGGAGCTGCCGGCGGAGGTGAGCCTCGATTCTCTGGTGCTTCCCTGGGATCCTTTGCTTCTTCCCGCGGCCCCGCGGGGCTGAGGCCGTTTTCGTGAAACCCGGCGATCCGAATGCGGTGCGCGGGCTGTTCGAGCAGATCGCCCCCCAATACGACCGTCTCAACGACCTGCTCAGCCTGGGCTTGCACCGAATCTGGAAGCGGCAAGCCCTCTTGTGGCTGCGCCCCTCGCCCGGCCAACGACTGGTGGATCTGTGTTGCGGCACCGGCGATCTGGCCCTGCTGCTGGCCTCCCGGGTGCGCCCCGGTGGCCAGGTGCTCGGTTTGGATGCGGCGGCGGCCCCGCTGGAGCTGGCCCGGCGGCGCGGGGCGCGCCAGCCCTGGCTTCCTCTGCAATGGCGCCAGGGGGACGCCCTGGCCACCGGCTTGCCCGACGGCTGGGCGGATGGCGCCTCGATGGCCTACGGCCTGCGCAACCTGGCCGACCCCGCGGCGGGGCTGGCGGAGCTGCGGCGCCTGCTCAGGCCGGGCGGACGGGCGGTGGTGCTCGACTTCAACCGCCCTCCCCCCGGCAGCTCGGCCGCCGGCTTTCAACGGCTGTACCTGCGGCAGGTGGTGGTGCCCGCCGCCCGCACCCTCGGCCTGGCCGATCACTACGCCTACCTGGAGGAAAGCCTCGCGGGGTTCCCCACCGCTCTGGAGCAGGAGGCGTTGGCCAGGGCCTCGGGATTTCGGGTGGTGCACCATCGCCCTCTGACCGCCGGACTGATGGGACTGTTGGAGCTGGAGGCCTGAGGCCAGCCCCCCCGTGCCGCATGGCACCATGAGCACCCTGTGGGGGGTTGCCCGTGCACTTCCAGGACATCCTCAGCACCCTCAACCGCTTCTGGGCGGAGCAGGGCTGTTTGATCCTCCAGCCCTACGACACCGAGAAGGGCGCCGGCACCATGAGCCCCCACACGGTGCTGCGGGCGATCGGCCCCGAGCCGTGGGCGGTGGCCTATCCCGAGCCCTGCCGCCGTCCCACCGATGGCCGCTATGGGGACAACCCCAACCGCGCCCAGCACTACTTCCAGTATCAGGTGCTGATCAAGCCATCGCCGGTGGGCATCCAGGAGACCTACCTGGCCTCGCTGGAGGCGCTCGGCATCCGCCAGGCCGAACACGACATCCGCTTCGTGGAAGACAACTGGGAATCCCCCACTCTCGGCGCCTGGGGGGTGGGCTGGGAGGTGTGGCTCGACGGCATGGAGGTCACCCAGTTCACCTACTTCCAGCAGTGCGGTGGGCTCGATTGCCGGCCGGTGTCGATTGAGATCACCTACGGCCTGGAGCGCCTGGCGATGTATCTCCAGGATGTGGAGAGCCTCTGGGATCTGCGCTGGAACGCCACCCACAGCTACGGCGACCTCTGGCTGCCGTTCGAGAAAGGTCAGTGCCGCTACAACTTCGAGGCCTCCAACCCGGAACGCCTCCAGCAGCTGTTTGCCCTCTACGAGGCGGAGGCCAGTGAGCTGGTGGCCCGGCAGCTGCCCGCTCCGGCGCTGGATTTTGTGCTCAAGTGCAGCCACACCTTCAATTTGATGGAGGCGCGGGGGGTGATCTCCGTCACCGAGCGCACCGCCACCATCGCCCGCATCCGCCACCTGGCCCGCCAGGTGGCCGAGGCCTGGCTGGCGGAGCGCTCCTCCCTGGGCTTCCCGCTGCTCAAGGAGGGCCCCGGGGCGGCGGGGCCCGCTGCGGAGGTGGCCGCCGCCGGCTGAGACGGGCGCTGGGAATGCTGATGAGGCCCCTGGATCGCCGGCCCTGTCCCGCCTGCTCGTGCTGTTGCTGCTCCTGTTGCTGCTGGGCCCCGCCGCCCCGGCGGCGGCGACGGATCACGCCCCCCCGCCACCGCTGCGGGTGCGGCTGCTCGAGGATCCCCGGCCGCTGACCGAGCCCCCGGCCCCAGCAGGACCCTGTCGCGCCCTGGCGGAAGGCTCCAGCGCCGGCCGAGTGGAGCTGTTCTTCCCCTCCTGCCCGGCGTTGCGGCAGGGCTGGCGGCTGGAGGTGCGGGGCCCCTGGCGACCGCTCCGGCCAGCACCCCATCCGCTGCTGGCCGGGCCGGCGGAGCGGCTGGCG
>JBIPMZ010000329.1:0-2742 GCA_044376165.1 Cyanobium sp. | reverse complement strand
GATCGCGCCCGGCGACGACATCATCGCCCGGATGAACGAAGGCCTGGAGCAGGCGGATGCGGGGCTGATCGTGTTTTCGGCCGCGTCGCTGCAGAGCCCGTGGGTGAAGGCGGAGGTGAGCAGCCTCACCTATGAGCGGATCAAGAACGGCCAGCCGTTGATTCCGGTGCAGGTGGGCGACGACGCCTGCATCCCGGCGCTGCTGCGGCCCCTCTGCCGCCTGGGCATCGATGACCACGAGGGCATTGCCGCCGCCCTGCGGCATCGGCGTGCGGGCCCGCCGCCCTTGGGTGCGCGGGCGGCGGGCCGAGCGGAGCGGGTGCAGCTGCGGCTGGAGCGCCGCGCTGCGGGCGGTGTGGGGGTGCGGGTGCGGCTGGGGGAAGGGGCCACGTTTGAGGCGGAGCACCCGGAGCTGCCCGCCGCGGTGCGGGAGGGCCGCCGGGCGTTTCTGCGGGGGTTTGGCGCCGGCTCGCGGGATTGGGCCAGCACCGGCCGGGCTGCGGTGGAGGCGGAGCTGCTGGCCCTGGGCCAGGCCCTGGCGGCCTTCTGCCTGCCGGCGGGTGCCGGCGAAGCCCTGGGGCAGCTGGTGGATGGGGCCGCGCTGGGCACCGCGGTGCGGGTGGAGATCGAGGCGGCGGATCCGGAGCTGCTGGGCTTGCCGTTTGAGGCGCTGCGGCTGCCGGATGGCCGGCTGCTGGCGATCCAGCCGCCGGTGGTGCTGCGGCGCCGGCTGCCCGCGCCAGCCACACCGCCGCCTTCACCACTGCCAGGCCCGTTGAAGGTGCTGGTGGCGGTGGGGGCGCCGGAGGAGGGCCTGACGGGCTCGGCGGTGCTCGACCACGAGCGGGAGCTGCAGAACATCCTCGATGCGGTGGAGCCAGCCCAGCGGCTTGACAACGTGGCCGTCAAGATTCTGGAGGTGGGCCACCCCGAGCAGATCGCCGCCGCGATCGCCGTGGATGCGTATCACGTGCTGCACCTGAGCTGCCATGGCACGCCGGGCAGCCTGGAGCTGGAGGATGAACTCGGCGCTGCTGTGCTCACCACGGCGGAAGACCTGGTGGCTCCGTTGCGGGGGATCGGCCGGCCCCTGCCGCTGGTGGTGCTCAACAGCTGCCATGGCGGCGTGGAGGTCGGCGCCACCGCCAGCCTGGCCCAGGCCTTGATCCAGGCCGGCATCCCCAGCGTGGTGGCGATGCAGACCACGGTGAGCGATCGCTACGCCAGCGAACTGGCCCGCTGCTTCTACGCCGAACTCAGCCGCCGCGAGCCGGTGCTGGCGGGCCCTGCCCTGGCGGCGGCGCGGCGTGAGCTGGAGCTGGAGCGGCAGCGGCGGTTGGCCCAGGGCGCCCGGGGCGCTGAAACCCTGCCGGAGGCGGCCACCGCCGCCCTCTACGGCGCCGGCGAGGAGCAGCCGCTGGCGGATTTCGGGCTCGACAAGCAACCGCTGCGCCAGCCGCCGGTGCGTCAGCTGCTGGGGCCGGTGCCCCAGCTGGCGATCGGCGACCTGGTGGGGCGGCGCCGGGAGCTGCGGGCGTGTCTGCGGCGCCTGCGCGACGTCAAGGCGCCCGGGGGTGTGCTGCTGAGCGGCCTCGGCGGGGTGGGCAAGAGCAGCGTGGCGGGAAGGGTGATGCAGCGGCTGGCGGAAGATGGCTGGGTGATCGCCAGCCACAGCGGCCGTTTCGACCTGCGGGTGATCGGCCTGGAGCTGGGCCTGGCGTTGCAGCAGCGGGGTCGCCCGAGCACCCGGCCGCTGGCCGCCCCGGCTGGTGCAGCAACTGCTCCAACAGGAGCCTTTGCTGCTGGTGCTCGACGACTTCGAGCAAAACCTGAGCACCGGTGGCGAAACCTTCCTCGACCCCGACACCGCCAGCGCCCTGGAGTTGTTGCTCGCCAGCGCGGAGCGGGGTGCGCTGCTGCTCACCTGCCGCCACCCGCTGCCGCAGGCGATGGAGGGGCTGCTGGAGGTGCCGGTGGGCCCGTTGAGCGGGGCCGAAACCCGCAAGCTGGTGCAGCGGCTGCCGGGCTTGTGCCAGCGGCCGGACGCCGAGCTGGCGGCGGCCCTGCGCACGATCGGCGGCCATCCGCGCCTGCTGGAGTTTCTCGATGGCCTGCTCCGCCAGGGGGAGGGCCGTCTGCCGGCGGTGAGCCAGCGGCTGCGCCAGGCCCTGGCCGCCGCGGGCCTGGCGGCGCCGGCGGCACCGGCCCGCCTCGATGAGGGGCTGCAGCAGGCGCTGATCCTGGGGGCGCGGGATGTGCTGCTGGCCGAATTGCTGGCGATCGCCCGCCAGCGCGGCGACGACGCGGTGCTGCTGCAACTGGCGGTGTCCAACCTGCCGGTGGCGCCGGCGGGGCTGGCGCGGATGCTGGCGGGTGTGGTGGAGGCGGAGGCGGTGGAGCCGGCCCTGGCGCGGCTGGCGGCTCTTTCGCTGGTGGTGCGGGGGGAGGAGGGCCAGGCCTGGATGCACCGCTGGAGCGCGGAAGGCCTCGCCGCCCTGGTGGAGGCCGCCGGCCATGGCGAGCGCTATCGCCGTGCGGGCGACTACCGGAGGTGGCGGATCGAAAACGAAAGCCACGCTCTGGAGGATGGCCTGGAGGCCGTGCGCAATTACCTGCGGGGGGGGCATTTTGATGCCGCCGCCGAGGTGGCGCAGGGGTGCCTGGCGGCATTGGCGCGCTTTGGGCAAACGGTGGCCGTCGCCACCCTGGCGGCGGAAGTGCTAGAAGCCCTCCCGAGTGAGC
>JBIPMZ010000060.1:0-10577 GCA_044376165.1 Cyanobium sp. | reverse complement strand
CCAGCAAAACCCAGATGTTCACCGAGCGCTACATGGTGGACTGGATGCTGCAGAACAGCCTGGGCCTGATGTGGTTCACCCTCTGCCAGAAAAACGGCTGGGCACCAGAGGTGCAAACGAATGGCACGCTGCAGCGGCTGGAGGAGCGCCGCATTGAGTGGCGTGCCAAGCGGGCGGCGGGGGAGGTGGGCCTCACAGAACTCATGCCGCTGGAGACGGAAGAAGAACGGCGCTGGGCTTACTTCCTGCCAGGGCAGGAGATCCCCGATGAGGCTGTGGAGCTCGCCCCTGACTCCATTCGTGAGTGGAAGATCCTCGATCCGGCGGTGGGCTCAGGCCACTTCCTGGTGGTTTCGCTAGGACTGCTTTTGGCGCTGTTCCAGGAGGAAGCCAGGCAGCGCAGCTTGCAGGACACCGCTGATTGGAGCGACCGAGCGATTGTTGAGCATCTGCTCGCCCACACGCTGCATGGCATCGACATTGATCCACGTGCTGTTCAGATCGCCGCGGCATCGCTGTGGCTAAAGGGGAAGTCTCTCTGCCCTGAGATCGAGCCGGAACAGCTGAATTTGGTGGCGCCGAACCTCAGGCTCGCCGACCTTCCCGATGACGACCCTGCCTTGGTTGAGCTTCGATCAGAGATCAAGGCTGAGACAGGAATTGACGGGGATTTCACCAGCCAGATCCTTCAAGCCCTTCGCGGCGCGGATCACCTTGGCAGTCTCTTGAAAGTCGATCAAGCGGTAGATGCCGCAATCGAACAGCAGGAGCGCCGCCTCAAGGCTTTGCGGACCAAGGTACAGCAGGTACAGGCAAACCTTTTTGGTGGAGACCCACCCGTGCAGGCGGAGATGGATTTCTCTGCAGCCAACGCCCGTGCCGACCTTCAGGAACTGCTTGAGCAGTTCCTGACTCGCCACTCCAGTGCGAACGATTTAGGTCTGCGCCTCCATGGCGAACAACTTGCTGCAGGTGTGCGATTTATACGGTTCCTAAAAGAAGGTACTTACCATTTAGAGGCCGTGTGTAAAGTTTAGCGACGACTGCGCTTACGCTGGTTGCCATGAAGCTGGCGAAGCATCAAACGGATCATGGCAACATATATAAAGCCTTCATGATGCTCGGGCAGTTCTTCGTAGTCTCGACAAAGGCGTCTGGCATTTTCAATCCAAGCAAAGGTGCGCTCTACCACCCAGCGCCAGGGCGCAACGACAAAGCCATCTCCTAGTTTTTTGGTTATTTCCAAGGTGCAGTTGTAGGCTGAGTCAAGAGCTTCGACCAACCTACCTCTATAGGCCTGATCGGCCAGAATTTTATTGATGCGAATATAAGTTTCAAGTATTGGAATCAAGACGACGGGAGCCGCTTTGACATCTGCAACATTCGCTGCGCCAACAAACACGTTAAGCATCCGCCCCTGCACATCTACTGCTAGGTGGCGTTTGCGACCTTTGACACGCTTGTTGCCGTCAAAACCCTGTTCAGGCCCCCTTTTTGAGCCATCTCGACCGACTGAGAGTCGATAATGATCACGCTTGGCTCAGCCTGGCGTCCTGATTGCAGTCGGTGCCTAGTCAATATAATTGTGTTGATTTTCGCCCACAGTCCATTGCGTGTCCAACGTCGAAAGTAGGTGTATACCGTTGACCAGGGCGGGAAGTCATGCGGCATGGCACGCCACTTGATGCCATTATCTACCAAATAAAATATAGCATTAAGGATCTCCCTGAAGTCGACAGTGCGAGGTCTCCCAATCTCGGAAACAGGTGGAAGAAGATCTTTTATTTCGTCCCACTCTGCCTCATTGAGATCAGTGGGATATGCTTTGCGATTCATGAGTTTGATCGCAGCGGTGGCCTGGGAAGCCAGTGGCTCAGTTGGGTCTGCTCCCAGAAGTACTGGTACCTCGTACTCCCTTTGGGACTCCTGGGCTTTTGTACCTCCTTAAGGGCACCTCGAAAAATTGGCCATTCGCCTCTCGCGAGCCGGGTTCAAGCAAGCCGCCGCAATGCTTCTCGCATCATGAGATGGACGAGATCAGAGATTTTTCGAGGTACCCTTAAGCTCCTAGCACCGCATCACGGCCCATTGAACCGCTCTTCGTTTTTCTTTACACACGGCTTCTTATCATTCGCATCGACATTGCAAAATCAGCTTGGCCTGGGTATTTATTCTCCCAAATTCGCCTATAATATATCCAACGATATTGTTTGTATCGCGCATCATGTCCAATGGCCATCAGTTTCTTCAGTTGTTTTCAGGGATACAAGCTATGCTTATGCGATAGCAACTTTGGTTCCTGCTTCTTCCAATTCCGTGCCTGGCCCATTGCCCCTGTTCGGCGCCGCTGGCGCCTTCGCCTGGTCGCGCCGTCTGAGGAGCCGCGTCTCCGCTCTGTCTTCCTCCGCGGATCCGCTCTGACGGCTGCCGGCGCCGCGCTGCGATCACGCCACACGGCGCCGCTCCCTACCATCGGGCCGAACCGCTCCTTGGCCCCGGCCCGCCCCTTGGCCCAGCCCTCCGCCGCGCTGACCCTCCTCTACGACGGGGGTTGTCCCCTCTGCCTGCGGGAGGTGCGCTTCCTCGAAGGCCGCGACCGCCGCCGCCACGGCACCCGGCCGCGGCTCGCCTTCGTCGATATCGACGCCCCCGGTTACAACGCCGCCACCTACGCCGGCATCACCTACGGCGAGGCGATGGGCCGCATCCACGCTCTCGCCGCCGATGGCACAGTGCTGCGAGATGTGGCAGTGTTCCGGCGCGCTTATCAATTGATCGGCCTCGGCTGGCTCTACGCCCCCACCAGCTGGCCCCTGCTCGGCCCCTTGGCCAACTCTCTTTATCGCCTCTGGGCCGCCGGCCGCCTGCGCCTCACCGGCCGGCCCTCCCTGGAGCAGCTCTGCGCCGAGCGGGAGGGCCGGTGCCGGATCTGAAAGGCGACGCCGCCCCTGATTTGATCGTCGTCGGCAGCGGCCTCGGGGGCCTCTGCGCCGGCGCCCTGGCCGCCCGCCACGGCCTGGCGGTGCTCGTGCTGGAAGCCCACGACCGCCCCGGCGGCGCCACCCACGGCTTCAGCCGCCGCGGCTTTCATTTCGAGAGCGGCCCGTCCCTGTGGAGCGGCTTGGGCCGCTGGCCCAGCGCCAACCCCCTCGCCCAGGTGTTGCGGGCGGTGGGCGAGAGCGTGCCGGTGGTGTCGTACCGCGACTGGGGGCTGCTGCTGCCCGAGGGCAACCTGACGGTGGGGGTGGGCCTGGACCCCTTTCTGGCGGTGGTGCGCCAGCTGCGCGGGCCGGCGGTGGCCGACGAATGGGCCCGCTTCATGGCCGCCCTGGAGCCCCGCTGCCGCGCCGCCCGCGCCCTGCCCCTGCTGTCATTGCGGCCCGGTCCCGGCATCGCCCTGAGCCTCGGGGCCAGCGGTGCCCTTGGCCTGCTCGGCCAGGCGGGCCAGCTGGCCTCCCTCGGCGGCGCCTTCGGGCCGATCGCCCGCCGCCACCTGCGCGATCCCTTCCTGCTGCACTGGTGCGAGCTGCTCTGCTTCCTGATCTCCGGCCTGGGGATGGAGCACACCAGCGCCGCGGCGATGGCGACGCTGTTCGGCGAATGGTTCGAGCCCGGCGCCTGCCTCGACTACCCCGTCGGCGGCAGCCCCGCGGTGGCCGAGGCCCTGGTGCGCGGCCTGGAGCGCCACGGCGGCGTGTTGCGGCTGCGGGCGCCGGTGGCGCGGATCCTGGTGGAGGGCGGCCGGGCGGTGGGGGTGCGGCTGGAGGGCGGCGAGGAGTTCCGCGCCCGCCGCGGCGTGATCAGCAACGCCAGCCCCTGGGACACCCTCGCCCTGCTCCCCCCCGACGCCGGCCCGGCCCGCTGGCGCGAACGGCAGGCCGCCACCCCCGCCTGCGCCAGCTTCCTCCACTGGCACCTCGCCCTGCGCCATCCGGAGCCCTGCAGCCTGCCGGTGCATCACGTGTGGGTGGGCGACTGGCGGCGGGGCATCACCGCCGAGCGCAACGTGCTGGTGTTCTCGATGCCGTCGGTGCTCGATCCGGCCCTGGCGCCGGCAGGGCATCAGGTGCTCCATGCCTACAGCCCGGCGAACGAACCCTGGCAGGAGTGGGAGGGTTTGGAGGCGGGCAGCACCGCCTACGAGGCGCGCAAGCAGGAGCGCTGCGCCCTCTTCGGGGAGGTGTTCGCCGGGATCCTGCCGGACTGGCGGGAGCGGGCCGTGCTGGAGCTGCAGGGCACCCCCCTCACCCACCGCCGCTACCTGCGGGTGGCCCGCGGCAGCTATGGCCCCGCCTGGCCCGCCGATCGCGCCCCCTTCCCCGGCGGCGGCACCCCCATCGACGGCCTGGTGCTCTGCGGCGCCGGAGCCTTCCCCGGCATCGGCGTGCCGCCGGTCGCCGTCAGCGGCGCCATGGCCGCCCATCGCTTTGTGACCGCGCGGCGGCAGCGGGAGCTGCTGGCCTCGATCGGCCTCTCGGGCTGAGGGCCCGCGCACGGCAGCATGGGGGGCAGCCGCGACACGCCGCGATGACCGTGATGACCAGCCGCTACGAGGGCGGCCTGCGCTGCCGCTCCGTGCACGAGGGCTCCGGCCGCGAGCTGCTCACCGATGCCCCGCTCGACAACCAGGGCCGCGGGGAATCCTTCTCCCCCACCGACCTGGTGGCCACCGCCTTGAGCACCTGCCTCCTCACCATCCTGGGCATCGTGGCCGCACGCCATGGCCTCGCGCTGGAGGGCGTTGCGGCGCGGGTGGAGAAGACCATGACCACGGAGGGGGAGCGCCGCATCGCCCGCCTGGAGGTGTGGATCCAGCTGCCGGAGGGTCTGGACGCGGCGCAGCGGCAGCTGCTGATCCGCGCCGGTGAAGGCTGTCCGGTGAAGCGCAGCCTGGAGGGCGCCGTGCCGATGACCCTGCACTGGGCCTAGGGGGCGGCCATCGGCGGGGCGGGCTGGGGTTTGCCGCGGCTGCCGGCGTTGCTCACATTCGCGCACAGGGCCGCCACCAGCCGGTCTTCCCCCCCCCATAGGGGCGATTCCTGGGCGGTGAAGGGCAGTCGCCACCCCTCCCACGCCTCCTCGCCGGAGCGGCGGTTGATCTGCAGCGTTTCGCAGAAGACCGCCACCGTGCCGCGCACCGGCGGGTCGCCGCATTCGCTGCTGGTGAAGCGCACCCCCTTCTCGTTCAGGCGCCAGGCGCCCCAGTCGTAGCGGCAGGCGCCGTAGCTGCGCAGGCGCGGGGTTTTCAGCGCCTTGATGCGCTCCAGCAACTCCTTCTCCCGGCCGCTCGGGTCGGAGGCCGCGGCGGGGGTGGCCGCAGCGGGGGTGGCCGCGGCGGGTGCCGGCTTCGCGGGCGGGGGGCTGGCGGGGGGCGCTGTCGTCGGGGTTGTGGTCTTCACTGCCGGCTTGGCGGGTGCGGGCTTCGCCGGAGGCGGGGTGGAGCCCCCCGGGGTTTGGGCGGGGGCGGCGGGGGCGAGGAGCAGCGGTGCCAGGAGGGCGGCGCACAGGGGCCGGAGGGCGCGCGTGGGCGCGGGGCGTTTCATCGCCCCCGCTCCAGCCAGGCGCTGCAGTTTCTCTCGAACAGGGCGATCACCACCTCCGGGGGCTGGAGCTCCATCCAAAACGCCTCGGCCTCCAAGCGCTGATGGCGGGGATGGTACCCCTCGCGGATCAACTTGGCGTAATGGGGGGCCAGGATGCGTAGCTCCCGCAGGGTGCGGGGGATCTGGGCGTCTTGCAGGGCGGCGCCGCCGGTGCAGGCCTGCATCACGTGGGTGCCCTCATGGGCCATCACCTCCCACACCGCCTCCACATCGCTCAGGTCGACGGTGTTGCGGCACACCACCAGGCGATCGAGACGCCGACCGTCGCGCTCGTAGTAGCCGGCGTGATTGGGTTTGCAGTCGTCCCGCACCTGGGTTTCGGTGCCGGTGGCATTGATCAGCTGCTCGAGGCGATGGATGTCGGCCAGGGTGTTGGCAGCGGCGGCGGGCGGCAGCCCACCCAGGCCCACGGCGGCGATCAGCGCCACGGCAGCGGGGGAAAGGGGTGGCATGGGCCGCACCCGGGCGGAGGGGAGATGTCTCCAAGCTGGCCATGGATCCGGGCGGCGTCCACGGCGGCAGGGGTGGGGGTTCCCGCGGCGGGGCAGGCTGGGGCGGCCCCCTGTTGCGACGCGATGGACGCCCCCTATCTGCTGGCCCTGGCCCTGCTGGAACAAGAGGGGCGACGAGCCCTGCCGCTGCAGGGCCGCTCCCTGCGCTCCCCCATCCCCGCGGGGGAGGATCCGGGGGAGGAGGGCCGACGGCAGGCGCTGGAGCTGCTGGTGCGGGTGTGGCAGCGCAGCGAGGAGGGCCCCCTGAGGCGGGCGGCGGCCGAGTTCAGCCTGCTGCTGGTGGAGGTGCCGCTCGAAGCGCTGCAGGAGACGATCCCCCGGCTCAAGGCCCGCTGGATCCAAAGCGGCGACCGCGCGGCGCTGGTGGAGGGCCTGCAGGCCCTGGGCGGCGGGCTGTGGCGGCTGGGGATGGAACCGCGGGGTTCGCTGCGCTACGAGCGGCTGCTCTGATCAGCGCGGGGGGGCCGGTGGGGATCCGGGCGCTTCGGTGGGCAGCGGCGGCAGGGGAAGCGGCGCGAGACGCAGCAGGTTTCGCAGCGGCGCGAGGCCCATCAGCACCAGCCAGAGGGCGGCGCTGAGCGCCAGCGACCAGCGGCTGAGCCCGGAGCGGCGATCGCCGTTGAGCGCCACCAGGGCGCCGCCGGCGAGGAGCAGCAGGGCGAAGGCGAGGCTGCGCCGCAGCTCCAGCGCCACGCCGGGCCAGAGGGCCAGCGCGAGGGCGGCGAGGCTGAGCAGGCCGCCCTGCTGCAGGGCGCGATGCCAGGTGGCCGGGTTGAGCAGCGGCGCCCGGGGGGAGCGGGGCGGGCGTTCCATCAGCCCCGGCGGACCCGGCAGCGCTTCGAACACCACGGTGCAGGCCGGATCGATCACCAGGTGCAGCAGGGCGATGTGCACCGGCAGCAGGATCAAGGGCTGCTGGGGGCCGAGCAGCGGCACGAGGCTGAGGGCGACGATCGGCAGATGGATCGCGAGGGTGTAGCCCAGCGCGCGCTGCAGGTTGGCCTCGATCCGCCGGCCCAGGGCGAGGGCCTCCACCAGGCCGGCGAAGGAATCCTGGAGCAGCACCAGATCGGCCGATTCCCGCGCCACTGCGGTACCGCGGCGGCCCATCGCCACGCCGATGTCGGCAGCCCGCAGGGCCGGGGCGTCGTTGACGCCATCGCCGCTCATCGCCACCACCTCGCCGGCGTGCTGCAGCGCCCGCACCAGCCGCAGCTTTTGCTCCGGCCGCACGCGGGCGAACACCGACACCTGCTGGAGCCGCTCTGCCAACGCCGCGTCGGAGAGGCTCTCCAGCTCGGCGCCGCTGAGCACCGGCCCGGCGGGCAGGCCGGCTTGATCGGCGATCGAGCGGGCGGTGACCGGCCCATCGCCGGTGATCATCAGCACTCGCACCCCGGCGGCCCGGGCGCGGGCGATGGCGGCGGGCACCTCGGGCCGCAGCGGATCCGCCAGCCCCACCAGCCCCACCGGCTCGAACTGGAAATCGTGCACGCCCGCGGGTGGCTCCGCCCCGGCAGGTGCCAGCTCGGCGTGAAGCGGCGCCCCTTCCGGGCTGCGGGCCACCGCCAGCACGCGCAACCCCTGGCCGGCGAGGGCGGCGGCCGCGGTGAGCAGCCGGTCGCTGGCGGCGGGATCGAGATGGCAGAGATCGGCGATCGCCTCCGGCGCCCCCTTGGCCGCCGCGTGCCAGGTGCCGGCCGGGTCGATCCAAAGCTGGGAGAAGACCAGCAAATCGGGGCTGAGGGGATACTCGCGCGCCAGGGGCCAATCGGGATGGTGGTGGTCTTCGGGTTCGAGGGCATCGCTGGCGAGCCGTTGGATGGCCAGCTCCATGGCGTCCACCGGGTCGTGGCGGCTGGCGAGCGACGCCAGCTCGAGCAGCGGATGCCACGCTTCTGGCAGGGGTTGACCGGCGCGCCAGAGCGCCCCGTCGGGCCAGGTCTGCAGCTGGGCCACCGCCATCCGGTTTTCGGTGAGGGTGCCGGTCTTGTCGACCGCCAGCACGGTGGCGCTGCCCAGGCTCTCCACCGCCGCCGGCCAGCGGGCCAGCACGCCGATGCGCCCGAGCCGCAACGCCCCGAGCGCCAGGAACAGGGCCAGCACCACCGGGATTTCGTTGGGCAGCACCGCCAGCGCCAGGGCGAGGGAGGCGAGCAGCGCCGCGATCCAGTCGCCCCCCAGGATCCCCTGCAGCAGGCCCAAAACCGCGCAGAGCGCCAGGGCCAGCGCGGTGAGGCGGCCGGTGAGGCGCCGGGTGCGGCGTTGCAGGCGCGTGGGCGGGGCGGAGACGGTGGCCAGGCTGCGGCCGAGGCGACCGAGCTCCGTGTCCTCCCCTACGGCGGTGACCTCCGCCCAGCCCCGGCCGGCGGATACGAGCGAGCCGGCAAGGATCGGCGCGCCGGGTGGCTGGCGCAGCACCGGCAGGGATTCGCCGGTGAGCAGGGATTCATCCAACCAGAGCCCGGTGGCCTCCTGCAGGCGGGCATCGGCCGCCACCCGGTCGCCCTCCTCCAGGCGCAGGCGGTCACCGAGGCGCACCGCGTCGGGCGGCAGCCGCAGCTCCTGCCCGTCGCGCACCACCCGCGCCAGGGGCGCCGAAAGGCGGGCCAGCTCCGCCAGGGCGCGGCGGCTGCGGCGCTGCTGGAGGGCATCGAGCAGGCTGATCGCCAGCACGAACAGCAGCAGGATGGCGGCCTCGCCCGGTTCACCGATCAGGCCGTAGAGGAGGGCGCAGCCGAGCAGCAGCAGGTTTGTGGGCTCCAGCAGCGCCATGGGCAAGGGCCTTCTGGCTTCTCTCTAGCCGGCGTCGGTGCGGTTGTGCGTAGCGCGAAACGGGGCGGCATCG
Organism: Cyanobium sp.; assembly: GCA_044376165.1. Taxonomy (GTDB): domain Bacteria; phylum Cyanobacteriota; class Cyanobacteriia; order PCC-6307; family Cyanobiaceae; genus Cyanobium. The sequence continues at coordinate 1,614 of JBIPMZ010000060.1, read as the reverse complement.
ATAAGGTGCACGTCTCGTCAACAGCGGCGGCATGCTCACCCTCCCGGAGCGCTGGGCCCCCAACTGCGCCCGCGAACCGAGAATGCCGTTCCTCGGCCTGCCGGGCCGTTCGTTGGAGTTTCGGGATCCGGTGGTGCTGGCGGAGCAGCTGGCCACGCTGCTGCCGGTGCGCAGCTGTGATCCGGCCGGTTCCGCGGCGGCCTCCTTTTGTTGCCACATGGGGGGGCTGCAGCTGGGGCCGCTGGAGATCGTGGCCCTGTGGGGATCGGGGGTGCAGGGGGAGTTGGAGGGAGCGGAGCTGGCCTCCCTGGTGATCCCCTACCGGGGGGAGGGCCATTTCCGGATCGGCCGGCGCAGCCTGCGCAACGTCACCGGCCAATCGTTTCTGCTGGTGCCGCCGGGCCCCTGGCGCACCAGCAACGACTACCTGGGCGGCGTGACGATCCGCATGGACCCCGCCTGGATCCAGACGGTGGGCCGCACCATGGCGGGTCCGCGGGTGAGGCCGGAGCGGTGGCTGGGCGTCGCGCGCACGCCGCTGGTGCTGCCGCTGGGCGAACCGAACCCGATCGAGCTGTTCGTGCGGCTGTACCGGGTGCTCGGCTTCCTGCACGGGGTGGTGCAGCGCCATGGCGTTGTGCCAGAACCCCTGCGCCTCGATGATCTGCTGACGCGTCAGATCGTGGAGCTGCTGGCCGCCGGCTTGCTGGCGGAAGCCGCCGCCCCCCAACCAGCGGAGCCGGACAGCGCCCTCGACGCCCTGATCGACTGGATGCACGCCCACTGCCACGAACCGATCAGCCTGACGGAGCTGGAGCAGCGCTCGCACTACTCGCGCCGCCACCTGCAATATGCGTTCAAGGCGCGCTTCGGCTGCGGGCCGATGCAATACCTGCGCCGCCAGCGGCTGTGGCTGGCCCGACGACGCCTGGAGCGGGGCGATCCCCATAGCACGGTAAGCGGAATTGCGCTGGCGTGCGGCTACCTCAGCCTGGCCAGTTTCCGGCGGGATTTTCAAAACCGATTTGGCATTCCCCCCTCCACTCTGCTGGCGCGGCAGCGGCGACTGGTGGCCTGAGGTGCGGGAGGGGCACTTGCGTAGGGGCATGCCAAGGGGCGGGGAGGGATGGCAGCGTGGAGGGGGGATGGCTTCTGATAGGTAGAGAGTTCAGAAAAATCGTATAATCATTGTTTGTCAATCCCTGGGTGAGGTGGTGGTGGCGCTGTTGCTGAAAAGCGTGCGGGAGTTTGAGGGTTCTGGGCGGCAGGGATTCCGCTTTTGCTTGGCGGTTGGTGGCTTATCGCGGCTGCGACAGATTGTTAAGTTTTGGGGCTACATCGGGATGGTCGAAATCGCCAACTGCCAGCCTCCATCGGTCGAATTCTACATCCATCACGCCCAGTCTCAGCGTTCCATCAATCGCAGCCTGTTGCCATACAAAGATCGGCGTTACCTGCAGACACAAAACGGCTGCCAGGCGAATGCCGCTGTTGTGTGGCAGCCTATTCCGCGTCTAAGGATTCCAGTTGGCGCCTGAATTCGTCTTGTAGAACCTTTGCATTCTCAGTATCTATTGGGTTGTATTATCTGGTAAGGTGAGCACAAATACGAGC
>JBIPMZ010000328.1:0-2806 GCA_044376165.1 Cyanobium sp. | reverse complement strand
GGTCTTGGCCAGGATCAGGCGATCGGGCCGGTGTCCGCGGCGCCCTGGGGCAGCGCTGGCATCCTGCCGATCAGCTGGATGTACATCCGCATGATGGGGGGCGAGGGCCTGCGTCGGGCCAGTCAGGTGGCCCTGCTCTCGGCCAACCTGATCGCCGAGCGGCTCGACCCCCATTTCCCTGTGCTCTATCGGGGAGCGGGGGGACGGGTGGCCCACGAGTGCATCCTCGATCTGCGGCCCCTCAAGCGCACCGCCGGCCTGGAGGTCGACGACCTCGCCAAGCGCCTGATGGACTACGGCTTCCATGCCCCCACCGTCAGCTGGCCCGTGGCGGGCACGGTGATGGTGGAGCCCACCGAGAGCGAATCCCTGGCGGAGCTCGATCGTTTCTGCGCGGCGATGGTGGCGATCCGAGCGGAGGCCGCCGCAATCGAAGACGGCAGCGCCGATCCGCTGGCCAATCCCCTCAAAGGGGCTCCCCACACCCTGGCCGCGGTTACCGCTGCGGTGTGGGAGCGTCCCTACAGCCGGGAAGAGGCGGCGTTCCCGGCGGGTCCGGCCCAGCGGCAGAACAAGTTTTGGCCTGCGGTGGCCCGGATCGACAACGCCTACGGAGACCGCAACCTGGTGTGCACCTGCCCTTCGGTGGAGGAATTGGCCCTGCCAGTGGCCGAAGTGGCTGCCTAAGGGCTGAGGTGGTTCCCTTTTCGGGCCTAATGCCTCAACATACCGGCCACTGCCCCCTGGGGCTGTGGCGATCTTTTCATTTCTTCACCTCCGGACCATGAACGGCAACGGCAGCAGCGGTGGCGAGCTCCAGCCCGGCGTGCAGCGGGGGGAGGGAGCGGTGGAGGGCACCAACGTGGTGCGCGTGCCGTTTGGCGTGCGCCGACCCCGCCGCCGTCGGGCCCAGCGCCCCGAGCATTGGGCCACTTTGGTGCTTCCCTTCCAGGCCGTTGGCGGCCCTCTGCCGCCCTGGTCGGCCTGAGCGCACCGGAGGCGCTGCTGCAGCGGTGCGCCTCAGTAGGCGCTGCCGCTGCGGCGCTGGTGTACAGCGGGGGTGCCGGCCGGATCCAGCAGGGCACCGTGGCTCACCTGGGCGTAGAGCAGCCAGTGGTCGCCGCATTCCATCCGCTGCTTCACCGTGGCCTCCAGCCAGGCCAGAGCCCCGGGCAGCACCGGCTGGCCGCCGGGGCTCTGCTCCAGGGCCAGCCCTTCGAAGCGGTCGGCGCCGGGGGCGAAGGGCTTGAGGAAGCGTTTCATCAGCTCCTTCTCCCGACCGGCCGCCAGCAGATGGAGGGTGAACGAATCCCCCACGTGCAGGAGGCTTTCCAGGGCCCGGTCGCGCGCCACCGCCAGGGTGAAGCCGGGCGGGTTGAAGCTGGCCTGGCTCACCCAGCTGGCTACCATCGCGCCGCTGGCGGCCTCTGCGCCCTCGCCGCGCCGCACGGTGACGATCGAGAGGGGGCCGACCACCCGGCCGAGGGCCTGGAGGGCAGGGTTGGTGCGGCTTTCTTGCAGACCCCCGCCGGGGTTGCGGAGGTTGCGGCGCCGCTCGTCGCTGAGCAGGCGTCGGCCCAGGGCCACGCCCGTTTCCTCCAGGGTGCGGAGGGTGGCGGCATCGGGGCTGAAGCGCACCCGGATGGGATCGAAGGCGAAGGTGAAGCCGCCGTCCCGCAGCTTGGTCTCCAGCAGCTCGATCGCCTCGCCACTCCAGCCGAAGCTGCCGAACACCCCCACCGGTTTGCGCCGATCCCCCTCCGCCAGCACGGTGCCGAGGGCGGAGACGATCGGGGTGGGGGCATGGCCGCCGAGGGTGGGGGAGCCGATCAGCAGGGCGTCGCAGCTGCGGATCGTCTGCAGCCGTTGCTCCGGCTCGGCGAATTCGCAGTTGAGGCTCTCCACCCGCACACCGCTGCGGGCCACCCCGCGGGCGAGGGCATCGGCGATGGCGGCGGTGTTGCCGTAGGCGCTGGCGTAGAGCAGGGCCACCGAGAGGCGGGCGCGCCCCTGGCCCTCCCCCCAGCGGCGATAGTCGGCCAGCAGGCTGCGCCAGCTGTCGCTGACCGCCGGGCCATGGAAGGGGGCGATGGTGCGAATCGGCAGGTCGTCGAGGCGATCGAGCACCATGTCCACCTGGCGGGCCATCGGGGCCATCAGGCAGTCGTAGAACCAGCGGCGGTCCTCCTCGGTGCTGCTGCGGTTGGCTTCCGCGAAGGGCTCGACGCAGAGGTGGGCGGAGAAGAACTTGCTGCTCATCAGCAGGCCGGTGCTCTCCTCGAAGGCCATCAGGGCGCCGGGCCAGCGGGGGGTGGGGGAGGGAAGGAGCCGCAGGCGCAGGGAGCCCGCCAGGGGGCGGGTGACCTCCTGCTTGATGACCTCGATGGGGGGCAGGGGCCGCGGCGGGGCCGGTTCCGGGGAGCCGGGGGAGGCGGGTCGCCGCGACTCCCACAGCTCCCGCAACACCTTGGCGCCGGCGTTGGAGGCCACCAGGGCCAGCTGCGGCCAGCGCTCCAGCATCGCCCGCAGCAGCTCCACCCGGTTGGGGTTGACCACCCCCACCACCACCTTGAGGGGAGCCTCGGACGGCACCCGCTCCGCCAGGGCGGCGAAGAAGGGCTCGGCGTAGGTCATGCCGGGGGGGTGAATCAGCACCGGTGGCACGGGATGGCCGTCGGCGGCGGTGCCCGCTTCGAAGAGGAAGCTATTGGCGCAGGTGCCGCGCTCGAGGCCGTACTCCACCTCGAAGCGCAGGCGCTTGGGGCTGAGGCCGCGGAGGCAGAGGAGGCTGGAGTCGATCGGCAGG
>JBIPMZ010000327.1:0-2815 GCA_044376165.1 Cyanobium sp. | reverse complement strand
CCTGCGCTTTCTCTCCTGCGTTTTCGGCTCGGCGGATGGGGGGGGTGATCCAGAGGTGCGGCGTACCCTGCGGGCGGAGAGGAGGCACCTGCTGGGGCTGTGTGTGGCAGGGGTGGAATTTGGGACTGCAGCGTCCAGGCTACCGGAGCCATGGCGGAGGGGGAAGGCCACAATGCAGCTCACGCATCTCGTCCCCTGGAGGAAAAAGTCTGCCAGACACTTGGCAAGGATCCATCAATGGATACAGTGGGATGAATCGCCACCCCCACCATGCTCACTGGCCCCAACCTCCTCGCCAAGCTCAAGGAGCTCGGCGATGCCTCCAAGTCCGAGCTTGTACGCGCTTGCGGCTACGTAAGCACCAAGAAGGATGGGGGCGAACGCCTGAATTTCACGGCCTTCTACGAGGCCCTGCTTCAGGCGAAGGGCTTCCATCTGGGAGAAGCCGGCAGCAAGACCCCCGGTACCCCCGGTCGCAAGCTCAGCTATGTGGCCACCGTACAGGGGAACGGAAACCTGCTGGTCGGCAATGCCTACACCGCCATGCTGGGCCTCAAGCCCGGCGACGAGTTTGAGATCAAACTCGGCCGGAAGCAGGTGCGGTTGGTCCCAGCAGGTGCGGCGGAGTCTGACGACTGATCCGCCTACCCCATCCCTCGCTCTGCGCCAGGGGGCAAACCGCGCTTGCCCCCTTTCCCCTGCCCCCAGGGATCGCCCCCCATCCAGAGACGAGTCACAATTCTTTGAGGTGGTTAGGGAGGATCCCTAAGCCCTTCAGGTCTGATAGACCGCTGAGCGGATGTAGCCCTGGCCGCCCTCCTAGGCCTGTTTCCGATCCGCTGCCCGTTCCCAGGGAATCGGTTTCTACCAACTCCAAAGGCCCCGCCAAGACGCTGGAGCGTCTCAGAGGGGACCTTCGGATCAATGGGACCTTCGGATTAACCGTTGCGACAGGGCAGGGGTTGAGGCTGCCTCCGCTCCCGTCTTTCGTGCGCCGGGAGCGGAGGGTTGCCCCTCACTCCTCTTCGGCCACCCCCACGGGGATCAGCTTGATCTGTTTCCGTCCCAGCTTGATCTCGAACTCATCGCCTGGCTCGAGCCCGAGCTGGGCAGTGTAAGCCCTGCCCACCATCAGGTTGCCGTTGAACTGCACCTTGGTGGCGTAGCTGAGGTGGCGACCCGGCCGCCCCTTGGCGCCACGGCTGCCACCACCGCCAAGGTTCATGCCCTTGGCTTCCAGCAGCGCCTCGTAGAAGGCGGTGAAGTTCAGCCGCTCCGTGCCGTCCTTCTTGGTGCTCACGTAGCCGCAGGCCCGCACCAGTTCGGACTTGGAGGCATCGCCGTAGTCCTTGACTTTGGCGAGGAGTTCGGATCCGCTCAGCATGATGAAGTGCTCGTGGAGGTAGGAAAATTGTAGGGTACAGACGTTGAGCGGGTCTACCCCTCAGGGGGCAAGCCTCAAACCCCTTCTGGAACCGTTCATGGCTGCGGGGAAAAGGTCAAGCCGATTCCTGTCGCAGAAGCCGGTTGCTGCCGCTCGCCTTCTCGGAGGGGATAGCCCCCTCCACCCACCCAACCCTGGCTGTTCGCCATCGCGCCGGACTGCGCCCGCTCTGGCCCCTTCGCGCTCAGTCCACGCGGAAGGTCACGGCCATCACCGCCGTGATGTCCTTGTCGATCGTGCTGGTGTCGTAGCTGCCGCTGTCGCTGCTCTCGGTGGAGTTGGGGGCGGTGATCTGAAAGATGCCGGTGTCCACGTTCGTGACGGGACCCACATGGCCGCCGGCTTCCGCGGCGATGGCCCGGGCACGGCTGCGGGCATCCCGGGTGGCCTTGGCCAGCATGTCCACCCGCTTCTCCGCCAGCCGGGTGTAGGTGTAGGCGGGGGGATTGATCGTGAGCGGCACCCCCTCACCGATCAGCCGTCCGATCTCGCGAGAGATCCTGGCGACGCGGTCCACGTCGGCGCTGCCGATCTGAATCGTCTGGCGGGCGGTCCAGATGGTGGAGCGCAGCTCACCGGTGCGGGGGTCGCGGATGTCCTCGCGCTCCGATTTCACCGCTTCCAGCTCCACCTCCTCCGTGCGGATGCCCTGGCCCGCAAGGAAGGCCAGGGTTTGTTGCACCGCCGGCTGGAGGGCCTGGTAAGCCAGCGGCTGGCTGGCGCCACTCTGCTTCACCTCCACGGACCAATCGACGAAGTCGCTGCGGATCCGCTCGGTGCTGGCACCGGTCACGGTGATCGCGTTGGTGGCGGAGCGGATTCCCTTCACGAGCACCCAGCTGGCGCCGATCAACCCCGCGCTGAGCACCGCCATCGCGAACACCAGCGGCGGCGTGCGCCGCAGCAACGACGGCAAACCCTGAAGCGTCGACAGGCGAGGGCGGAGGGAGGGCATCGTGCGGGGGGAGGACAAGCAGCTGATTTGTCCTCAATGTATGGGGGCGCTGCCGCTGCGGGGGGCGAATGACCAGCTCGTGGACTGGCGGGACTTGCGGTTGCACCGGCCTGCTTTCTTGCGGAAGCCCCTGCTCACGGACACGCTCCTTCCCGAGGGGAAGATCCGGGTGGCTGTACCCATCCCCCTGGCCCCAAGTCCAGCGCCCGCCAGAAGCAGTGGTTTGACGGCGGGGGATGGGGGAAGCCCAGCGGCCGGCCCCATCAAAAGCGCTTCGAGACGAATGAAGCAGCCGTAACGATCCTGAAGGGGGCTTGACCAGGGGCAGCAGAGCGGCTTAGCCGGAGTAGATTGCTTTGAACTTCGACGGCTTGAACAGGGGGAATCGGCGACTCATGTGTGGGCCCGAACCGAGG
>JBIPMZ010000385.1:0-2818 GCA_044376165.1 Cyanobium sp. | reverse complement strand
CGGCCTGCCCCGCAACTGGGACGAACTGGTGCCCGTTCTCTCCGCCGGCGAACTGGAAACCCTGATCGAGAGCGGTGGCGTCACCGGCCTGCTGCCCGATGAACGCAGCATCCTCGAAGGCGTCTTCTCCCTGCGCGACACCCTGGTGCGGGAGGTGATGGTGCCCCGGTCGGGGATGGTGACGCTTGATCTCGATGTCTGCTTTGCCGAAATGATGGAAGCGGTCCACAGCAGCCAGCACGCCCGCTTTCCGGTGATCGGCACCTCCCTCGACGATGTCAGGGGAGTGCTCGACCTGCGGCGTCTGGCCGAACCGATCGCCCGTGGCGAGCTCAGACCCGACACCCCCCTCGCCGCCTACATGCTTCCGGTGGCCCGGGTGCAGGAAAGCACCTCCCTGGCCGAGCTGCTTCCCCTGATCCGCAGTGGCCAGCCCCTGCTGGTGGTGGTCGACGAGCACGGGGGCACCGAAGGACTGGTGACCGTGGCCGATCTCACCAGCGAGATCGTGGGAGACGACGAGAACCCCCTCGAGGCCGCCCAGGACCTCCAGCCCCTGAGCGAGGGCGGCTGGTCAGTGGCGGGGGACCTGGAGATCTTCGAGCTCAACCGACAGCTGGCCCTGCAGCTGCCCGAGGCGGAGGACCACCACACCCTGGCCGGTTTCCTGCTGGAGCGGTTCCAGCACATCCCGGCACCGGGAGAAAGCCTGCGCTGGAAGAGGGCCCGCTTCACGGTGCTGAGCATGGATGGCCCACGGATCGAACGCGTGCAGATCCAGCCCAGCGTCGGCGAGGGGGGCTGATCGCCGATAATCCTCGGGTTGTGCGTTGCGACTGCCATGAACCCTGTGCGCGTCGGGGTGATCGGCATCGGCAACATGGGCTGGCACCACGCCCGCGTGCTGAGCCTGCTCCGCGATGCCGAGCTGGTCGGGGTGGCCGACCCCGACCAGGAGCGGGGCGGTCTGGCGGTCGAGCAGTTCGGCTGTCGCTGGTTTGCCGACTATCACGACCTGCTCTCGGAGGTCGAGGCGGTCTGCATCGCGGTGCCCACCCTCCTCCACCACCGCGTCGGCATGGCGGCGCTGCAAGCCGGCGTCCATGTGCTGATCGAGAAGCCGATCGCCGCCACCCAGGAGGAGGCCACCGCCTTGATCCAGGCCGCGGAGACAGCAGGGCGGCTGTTGCAGGTCGGGCACATCGAGCGCTTCAACCCGGCCTTCCGGGAGCTGCTCAAGGTGGTGGCGGGCGAAGAGATCGTGGTGCTGGAGGCCAGACGCCACAGCCCCAACCCAGACCGAGCCAACGATGTCTCGGTGGTGCTGGATCTGATGATCCATGACATCGACCTGGTCCTGGAGCTGGCCGGCTCGCCGGTGGTGCGGATGGCGGCGGCAGGGGGCCGCAGTTCCGATGGACCGATCGACTATGTCAATGCCACCCTGGCCTTCGCCAACGGCGTGGTGGCCAGCCTGACCGCCAGCAAGATGGCCCACCGCAAGATCCGGCGGCTCTATGCCCACTGCCGCAACAGCCTGATGGAAACCGATTTCCTCAAGCACAACCTGCGCATCCATCGGCGCTCCCATGGCTCGGTCAGCGCCGATCACGGCGAGCTGGTGTATCGCAATGACGGCTTCATCGAGGAAGTGAGCACCACCTCGATCGAACCCCTCTACGCCGAGCTGGAGCATTTCCTCCAGTGCGTGCGCGGGGTCGAGGTGCCGGCCGTTGATGGCCTGCAGGCCTCGCGGGCCCTGCTGCTGGCCGATCTGATCGAGCAATGCGTTGAGCAGCCCAATCTCTGCATGACCCTCGACCAGCCGATCTGAGCCCCCGGGCAGCAATCACCGGGGCCGAAGCCCGCAACCGGATTCAGGCGGCCCGGGGGGCCTCGGCGTCCTCCTCGGCAAGGGCGGTGGTGAGCTGGCGTAGCGCCAGAAGCTGCCAGCGCCGACAGACCGCCGGGGAGGCCCTGTAGAACGCCTCCCAGGCCTCAGCCTTGTGGAGGCCATACTCGGCCGCCGGCACCGAGGGATGGCGCTCCTGCCAGCCGACCCGCACGGCATGGCCGATCACCACGTCGAGGGCGAGGTCGTCGTCGAATTTCACCAGCGGGTTCTCGCCGACGAAGGCGATCAGGGTCAGCAGGGCCTCGGTGCAGAGCTGCCGGTATTCCGGAGCTTCGATTTTGCCAAGCAGCTGTTCCACCCGAGAGGCGAAGTTGCGCTCTCCGGGGGTTTTCTCGCTCAGCAGCTCGCTCTCGAGGCGGTTGCGGCGCTCAAGTTTGTCGCCGATCACCAGACCGCGGCAGTGGTGGAGCAGATGCCAGATGCCGGGATAGAAATCGCGGGGCACCAGGCCAAGGGCGCCGAGCCGGAGGCGGTGCTGAAGCCAGTCGCCACTGCTGGGAAGCTCATCAAGCGGATCGGGCACCTCCCAGCGCACACGACCGCGCAGATGCAGCTGCTCCTTGCGCTGCAGGGCTTCGCGGGCGTGCTCCACATCGGCAAGCACAGCCCGCAGACGGCGGCGGATGGCATGGGGCGGCAGCCCGCAGAGGGTCTCAAAGGCATCGCCAGGGCTGAGATTGTCCTCGGCGGCCAGCTCACCGGTGAGCAGCAGCAGCAACTGGCCGAGCTGAAGGGTGAGGCTGCCGCTGAGCAGGGCGGGCTCAAGTCGCGCCAGACCATCGACCGCCAGCAGCAGCTCCTGCTGGAGCATCCACTCCCGGCTGTCCTCGCCACTGAAGCGGCGAATCATGGTGGCGATCCGCTTGCTGCCCTGGGGTTGGCTGATCAGGGAGTCGCTGGTGT
>JBIPMZ010000326.1:0-2834 GCA_044376165.1 Cyanobium sp. | reverse complement strand
GCATGATGATCATGGGCCTGGGCCTCCCTGTGCTCGTGGTGCTCGTGGTGCCCGTGGTGCTCGTGATGTCCGTGCTCTGCATGGGCCTCGTGGTGGCCCGGGGAGTCAGGCCCCTCCTCATGGACGCAGTGGCCGTGCTCGTGGTCGCAGGTTTCATGGGTTTGGGCGGCGACCACCCGATCGCTTTCGAACAGGCCGACGCTGAGCAGCAGCGGCAGCGGCACCTCCCCCTTCACCGAGCGCAGGATGCGGGCGTCGGCTTTGATCTCCCGCAGCTTGCGCTCCAGCGCCTGCAGCTGCGCCTCCTCCACCAGGTCGCATTTGTTGAGCAGCAGCATGTCGCCGTAGACCACCTGGGAGCGGGCCACCTCCCCCTGCAGCAATTCATCGCTGAAGTTCTCTGCGTCGACCAGGGTGATGATCGAATCGAGGCGGGTGAGATCCCGCAGGTCGCTGCCGAGGAAGGTCATCGCCACCGGCAGGGGATCCGCCAGGCCCGTGGTCTCCACCACCAGGTAATCCACCTTCTCCGGACGGTCGAGGATGCGATAAACCGCATCGAGCAGCTCGCCGTTGATCGAGCAGCAGATGCAGCCGTTGCTCAATTCCACCATGTCCTCGCCCGTGGCGACGATCAGCTCGTTGTCGATGCCGATCTCTCCGAACTCGTTGACCAGCACCGCCGTCTTCACACCCTCCTGATTGCTGAGGATGTGATTGAGCAGCGTGGTTTTGCCTGCGCCCAGAAAGCCCGTGAGGATCGTCACCGGCAGGCCGCCCGGGATGCGGTCCATCACCGCAACGGCTGGATCGGGGCTGGAGGAGGTCATCGGCGCAGGGGGCAGGACGCGGCGGTACGGGCCTGACCCAAACCATAGGCAGGGGAGCCGTCCGCGCTGCTGCCGCTCCAGCCCGCCATTCGCTGAAGCTCAGTCCGCCGTTTGCTGCCGCTCCCGGCAGGGGGCGCAGAGCCCGAAGAACTCCAGCGTGTGAAACAGGGGGGTGAAGCCCCCCAGGGCGGTCACCGGCAGCTGCACATCGTGCACCGGGCAGTGGGGCAGCACCAACGTCTCGCCGCAGTCCACGCAGGTGAGGTGATGCTCATCCCGTTCGGTGGGGGCGTAGAGGGCCTCCCCGCTGGGCAGGTGGCGGCAGCGCACCAATCCCCGCTGCTGCAGCTGGCGCAGGTGGCGATACACGGTGGCTAGGCCCATCGCCCCGGCGCCGCCCCGCAGGCGGGCGTGCAGCTCCTGTCCGCTGAGCTCTCCCTCGGCGGCATGCAGGGCCGCCAACAGGGTCGCCTGGCGGGGCGGCAGCGGGGGGGGATCGAGCCGGCGGAACTCCATCCCTCGATTCTCAGCCAGGCGGGAGCCAGATCGCGAACCGCGCCCGAACCGGCAGCGGCTGCAACCGATGGGTGCGGGCGTCGATCAGCACCGGCCGGGGGGGCTGGGGCGGTGCCGCCGCCGCACCGAGCGGTCGCAGGCTGGCCAGCAGGCGGTCTCCGGCCGGGTCGTAGGAGAGGCCCGTACCGGGCTCCAGCTCCCAGCCCTGCAACCGCTGGCGCCGCAGCACCCGGCCCTCGCCATCGAGGGCCAGCAGGGTGAGTTCGGGGCGGCCGCGCCCCCCCACCAGCAGCGCCCAGATCCGCTCGCCACCGCCGGCGCAGGCGCTCGCCACCAGGGCATCGGTGCCGATCCACAGCTGGCGGGGCGGCCGGCCCGGCTCCACCCGCTCCAGCGAGCGCCGGAAGTCTGGCCAATGGCGCAGCAGCAGCGCCCGACCCGCCTGGGGGCAGAAGCTGCTCAGATCCCGGCTGCCCGGCAGGGTCTCCCGGCGGGGCGGGCGCGGCGGCAGGCTTTGCAGGCTCAGCCCCTCCGGCTCCGGCACCACCGCCGCCCCCCCCTCCGGCAGCAGCCGGATCGGTCCGCTGGCGGCGATCGCCAGGGGGCGGGGCGGCCCCCCGGGGGGCCAGAAGCGGGTCTCCAGGGAGCCGGGCGCGGGGCCCCCGGCCTGCACCAGCAGGGCGCCGCGTCGATCGGCGCTGAGATGGGCGAAGCCCAGCCCGCCGGGGCCGAGCGGCACGGCGCGGCCGGCCCGCACCGGCGCGGCTCCCGGCGCCGCCTCCCCCGCCACCAGGTTGCGCTGCTCCAGCGGCAGCCGCCAGACCCGCACCCCGCCGCGGCTGTCCTCCACCACAAAGGCCACCCCGGAGCCATCCCCCAGGGCCTCCACCGCCTGGATCCGGGCCAGGGGCGGGGTGAGGGAACGCCAGCGGCCGTCGTGCTCCCGCAGCCGCAGCTGCTCGCCCCCCCCCGCCCTCTCCGTCACCGCCAGCAGCCGCGGGCGCGGATCCCACCACCAGCGCGCGGGGGGCAGGGCCAGGGAGCGCCGGTCCCGCCCGGCGAGGAGCAGCCGCAGGGGGGTTTCCACCCGCTGCCCCGCCTCGAGGGCCAGCCCCACGCTCTTGCCCTCCCCCAGCCAGCGGTGGGCCAGGGGCGGGTCGAGCCGGCTGCTCGCCTGCAGGGCTTCGAGGTCGATCGGTCGGCTGAAGCGGGCCACCAGGGCCGCCGGGCCGGCGCTCGCCACGGCGGGGGTGAGCGCCAGGAGCCGGGGCGGACGCTGCCGCAACTCTTGCTGCTGGATCAGGGCCAGCAGGGCGGGCAGCCCCAGGGCCAGCAGGAGGCGGCGGTCGGGCGGACGGCGCCTCATGGCTCCAGGGGCCGCGCCGGGCGGGGGATGGGCCGCACCTGCTGCGCCACCACCACCAGCCGCTCCCCGCCGGGGGCCGGCTCCCGAGCCATCCGCCCCTCCAGGGCCAGCCACTGGTCGGC
>JBIPMZ010000354.1:0-2852 GCA_044376165.1 Cyanobium sp. | reverse complement strand
AGATGCTTATATGCAGTTTTTTCTTGTCTTTGCCTGGTGCACGGTGACAATTAGGTTGGCGACCCGCGTCAATTACGTTGGCGGGTGAGGTGGTGGCTAACTGGGATCCATTTGGAGTCCCTTCATGCCGGCACCGTTGTCAATTCAGTCGCGTGATCACTACATGGCAAAGCGAACGAAAGGATTGAGCCAGGAGGCGGCTGCTGCGGCAGCTGGCATCTCGTTGCGCACTGCGCAGCGGATTGATCAGGGGGAACACCAGCCGGAGCGAGGCAAGCGGCGCCAATGGCGGACGCGGCAGGATCCACTGGCTGAGGTGTGGGAAGAGGAGCTGCTGCCGATGCTGGAGACAGCGCCGGCGCTGGAGCCTCAGACATTGCTTTTGCATCTGGAGGAGCACCACCCAGAGAAAGACTGGGAAAGTCATAAGCGAACATTACAGCGCCGTGTAGAGCAATGGAAGAGCTTGAATGGCCCTGCCAAAGAGGTGATATTCCTGCAGGAGCATCGGCCTGGAGTAATGGGCATTTCGGACTTCACAGTGCTTGACGGTGAACCGATTACCATTGCGGGAGAAGTGTTGGAGCATCGCTTCTATCATTTCCGTCTTCCCTATTCCAAGTGGTGCCACACAGAGGTTGTGCATGGTGGCGAGAGTTTTATCGCACTGGCGGAGTGTTTACAGAATGCGGTGGCAGCTTGTGCTGGTGTGCCGGCAGAACATCGCACCGACAGCCTAAGTGCCTGTTTCCGTAATCGCAAAGGCAATTACAGCTCTGACTACACTTCTCGTTACAATGAGCTCTGCGCTCATCTTGGGTTAACTGCCACCCGAAACAATAAGGGTGTAGCCCACGAGAATGGAGCGATCGAGGGACCCCATGCCCACTTCAAGCGTCGGCTACGCCAGCAGTTAATTAAACGTGGCAGCAGGGAGTTTGCCACAGAGCAGGAGTACAGGGAACTGGTGCTGCGGGTGCAGGATTCACTGAATCGTCGCAGCAGTGTGCAGCAAAAGTTACTGATTGAGAAGCAGTATCTCCTGCCGCTTCCGGTGTATCGCTACCCAGATTATGAGGTGGTAACACCCCGAGTTCGCAACACCAGCACGATCCAGGTGCGTGAGGTGACTTACAGTGTACCCTCGCGGCTTATCGGGCAGAGATTGAGTGTGCATCTGCATCATGATCGTCTGCATCTGTACCTCAGCAGCCACTTTATTGATACTTTGCCGCGCCTGCGCCGCCGCAAGGGCCAGGAAGGTGCGGTGCGGCGAATCGACTTCCGCCATCTGATCGACAGCCTGCGTCGCAAACCCCGGGCACTACTGCGTGCTCAGCTACTGGAGGAGATTCTGCCAAACCAGCACTGGCGGTCACTCTGGCGGATGCTGCTCCAGGCTTTGACGGCCGAGGAGGCCGCCAAGACAATGGTTGATGCGCTGTATGTTGCAGCCCATCGAGATGATTTGAGCGGCGTACAATCCTATCTGGATCGCCACCTGCGCAAGGGGGATCTGAGACTGGAAGGCCTGCGTCGCCGCTATGGCCTTCGGCCGCCACGCTCTGAGGCGGAGCTGCCGCTGGTACTGATTGCTGAACCATCACTTCAAAGCTATGACCAACTCCTGGATCGAACCTCCGAATCGCACCATGCTGGAGGGGACTCTACCGCTGCTTCTCAAACAATTGAAACTGGCCCGTATCAGCAGCCAGTGGCAGGAGATTGAACGCGATGCCCGCGCCAATAACTGGGATCCTGCAGCATACCTGTATGTGCTTGCGGAGCAGGAGGTGGAGAAACGCCACCAGGCACGCTTGCAGCGATTGCTACAGGAGGCGCAGCTACCTGTGAACCGCACGCTCTCGGCATTCGATTGGAATGCAGTGACGGTGGCCCGAGGGACGATTGAATCGCTGGCGGAGGACAGCGGCTGGCTGGAGCGAGGCGAGAACCTGCTGCTGTTTGGCCCCAGCGGCGTGGGCAAGACCCATCTGGCCTGCGGCATCTGCCATCGTCTGATCGAGCAGGGCCAGCGCGTTCGCTTCTTCGCTGCCACGGCACTGGTGCAGCAGCTGCAGCAAGCCAAACGTGAGCTGGGGCTGGCGCGGGCGTTGAGCCGACTCGATCGCCATGGGCTACTGGTGATCGATGATATGGGCTACGTTCGGCGCAGCGAGGCGGAGACCTCGGTGCTGTTTGAGCTGATCAGTCACCGCTACGAACGCCGCTCGCTGCTGGTCACCAGCAACCAGCCCTTCAGCGAGTGGGAGCAGGTGTTTGACAACACGGCGATGTCGGTGGCGGCGGTGGACCGGTTGATCGACAACAGTACGGTGGTGGTGATCGAGGGTCAGAGCTACCGCAGACGTCGCAGCAGGCAAGCCACAAAGTGGGACAGCAGCCAGCTGCCGATCTCACCGCAGAGCAGCAGCAGCCCGGAAGACAAGCTCGAGAAGCGCTCGGAGAAGCCAAGCGATGATTGACGCCGTAAGGAATGTCAAGCACCCGAGCCGCCAGCCGTGGCTTCCAGTGGTGAGCCCAGGGGACTTGCGCTGCCGCGGGCATCCCAGTGGGTTGGCATCCCTGTCCTGCGGCCAGGGACGCCAACCCACTGGGCCTGGGGGGAACAGCCACCAATGCCACTGCCAACGGCACCACCGCCTGCACCAATTGGTGCCTGGCGGTGGCTGGAGCGGACGGGGCTCCGTTGGGTATTTGGTGTCAACCAACCGGAGCTGCGCTCGCGTCAATTACGAGGGGGGCACCCGCCAACGTAATTGTCGCGACATGCCAACGTAGTTGACACCGGGCAGCTAAGTAGGTCAGTAAAATTATTTCGAGGTTAGGAC
>JBIPMZ010000325.1:0-2852 GCA_044376165.1 Cyanobium sp. | reverse complement strand
CTCGATTGCCCAGGGTGATCAGCAAGTGCCTTTGTATGGCTGGTTGGCGCAACGCCTCGCCGATGAAATCGATTTGCCGGTCGCGGGGCTGCCCGGGCCATTGGATATCAATACTGTTGTCGCCCAATCCATTCGGCGGGGCGATGAACGCGATGAGCTTTATCCCAGGATACTTCAGCTTCTTCGCAAGACCTCCTTCGCTCCCTCCAGGGCTCTGCGGGGATTGGCCGAAATCTCCAGCCTGAAGCTCTTTGTCTCGACGACCTTCGATCAGCAGCTGGAAGCCGCGCTCACCGAAGCTTATCTCGGCCAGAAGCCGCGGACGATCTCCTACTCGCCCAACGCCGTGCAGGACCTGCCAGAACCCTACGAAGACCTGCAAGGCCCCGTTGTGGTGCAGTTGCTCGGCCGCGCATCCTCAACGCCGGATTATGCCATCTGCGATGATGATCTGCTGGAGTTTCTGCATGCGCTACAGGATGCTCAACGCCGCCCTGTTCATCTGTTTGATGCGCTGCGCACAAACCACCTCCTCTTCCTGGGCTGCGGTTTCAGCGACTGGCTGGCAAGGTTCTTCCTTCGTACCGCCAGAGGTATTGAGCTGTCTCAGAAGCGCAAGCGCTGGGACGTGCTGGCCGATTCACGGGCTGGGGGTGATCTGCCTCTGACCCTGTTTCTCTCCAGCTTCAGCTCCGACTCCCGTGTGCTTGAGATTTCGCCGGATCATTTTGTCGAGGAGTTGGTGCGCCGCTGGCGGGAGGCTCATCCCAAGCGGGTAGCGGATGGCCCAGCGCCCGCCGCCCTCGCGGATTCGGGGCCAAGGGAGGGAGCCATCTTTGTGAGCTATGCGAGCGAAGATCTTCTTGCTGCGCAGCAATTGGTTGAAGGCTTGCGCACCGCTCGCCTCGATGTTTGGTATGACAAGCGCGAGCTCCGCCCCGCTGACGACTGGGCGCTTTCCATTGAACGGGGCATTGAACGCTGCGCCTTGTTCCTACCGCTTATCTCACAAGCTTCCCTGGCTGATGTGAATCGACGCCGCTATTTTTGGCGTGAGTGGAATACAGCCGCCAGCCGCGCCGCCGGGATGGCTCCCGATGAGGAGTTTATTGTTCCGGTGCTTCTGGATGAGACCCGTCTCGATCAGAGCTCCCTGCCGGAAAGCTTCAAGCGCAAGCAAGGCCCCTCCCTGCCCGGCGGTGTACTCACGCCCGAGGTTGCAGAACGCCTTACGGAAATCGTGCGCAACTTCCACCGCCGGATGCGGAACGCCTCGCGATGATTGATCTCTTCCATGAACAACTCAGCGAGGAGGAACCCTGGCCCGGTCTTGCCTGGTTCGATGAGGTAGACCAGCCGTTCTTCCGGGGCCGTGCCCTGGAGACGAGCGAGCTGATCCGCCTCGTGCGGCGTGAGCCGCTCACGGTTCTTTTCGGGCGATCGGGGTTGGGTAAAACCTCGCTGCTCAAGGCGGGGCTCTTTCCGGCTCTCCGCAGGGAAGACTTCCTGCCTGTTTACATCCGCCTCTTGCATGCTCCCGACGCCCCTGCGCTGCGGGAGCAGGTGTGGAAAGCGTTGGAGGCCGCGCTGCAGGGCGCAGGCCTGCAGGGTGCAGATCCTTTGGCGGAGGAAGAGCTCTGGTCTTTTTTGCACCGCCGCGATGTTGAATTCTGGAGTGCGCTTAATCGGCCGGTCACCCCTGTGATCGTATTCGATCAGTTTGAAGAGATCTTTACCCTCGGCCAGCAGGATAGCGGCCTGCGCCTGCGCTCCGAACATTTTCTTGCCGAACTCGCCGATCTGGTGGAAAACCGCCCGCCAGCGTTGCTGAAGCAACGGCTGGAAAGGGAACCCGAGGCCGCCGCCGGCTATGAATTTCGCCGTGCCACCTGCAGATTGATTCTCAGTTTCCGTGAGGATTTTCTGGCTGAGGTGGAGAGGCTCAAGACGGATATGCCCTCCCTGATGGCTAACCGATTGCGCCTGCTCCCCATGAATGGTGCTCAGGCTTATGCCGTGATCACGGAAGCCGGCGGTCGCCTTGTGGAGGACGAAGTGGCACGGCGTATGATCCAGCTCACCTGGAATAACACGCCTGACCCTCCCGTGGATCCGGTGGATTTTCCGCGGTTGGAACTCGATCCTGCCTTGCTCAGCGTCGTCTGCCGAGAACTGAATAATAAACGGCGGGAGGCTGATCCCCCCCTGATGCAGATCACGGCGGAGCTGATGACGGGCGCTGACCATGAGATTCTCCAGGGGTTTTATGAACGTGGAATGGCTGGGCTAGAGCCTGGAGTTCGTCATTTTGTGGAGGAGGAGTTGATCACGCAACAAGGCTATCGAGACAGCCATGACTGGGAGGATGCCCTGTTGCTGCCGGGAGTTAGCTCGGCCGGCCTGGAGCAGCTGATTGCATGCCGCCTGTTGCGGGTTGAGGAACAACAAGGCAGGCGACGGCTGGAGCTCAGCCATGATGTGCTGGCAACCGTTGTTCGAGATAGCCGCGATCGCCGCCGCGCGCGAGAAGCGGAGCTGGCGAAATCACAGGAGTTGCTGGCTGCTGCCGAGCGCCTGAGGGTGGCGGAAACCGCCAAGCAGCTGCGAACAACAAGGCTGTGGCTGTCGGTTTCGGTGGTGTTGGGAATTCTGCTTGTCTTTATTGGTGGATATGCCTATAGGCAAGCAAAAGAGAATCAAATCCTCTCGGAAAACAAGGCCCGCAGGGCTCTCGCGGGTAAGCGGGAAGTTGAGATCCAGAAGAATAAACTTGAGGACGCCAACCAAGCCTTGATTCTGCAAAAAGCCAAGGCGGAGAAACTTGCCCGGGAGCTAACGAATGCCTTGGCCCT
>JBIPMZ010000324.1:0-2856 GCA_044376165.1 Cyanobium sp. | reverse complement strand
GGCAGATCGCGCAGCTGCCGGCGCAGGCTGTCGCTGGTGCTCTCGCGCCGATAGGTGGCCGCATCCCGCCCCCAGGCGCGAAACAGGCCCAGGGAGGTGAGCAGCAGCACGAGGGAGCGCACCACCGCCCGCTCCCGGGCGGCCGGGTGGCCCTGGCGGAGCCCGCGGCGGTGGAAAAGATCTTCCACCCACCGCCAGCAGGCCACCGACAACCAGGCGGCGGCGGTGAGGGCGAGGGGAATCACGACAAGTCGCGGCAATGGCCCCAGGTTTTGAGGGGACCGCGCACCCCGGTGAGCACGGTTTGCACCGGACCCATCGGGCAGAAGTATTGACACCAGCTCTTGCCCCCGAAAGCCCAACCCACCCCCACCGCCGCCAGCAGGGTGATCGCCAGCCAGAGGGCCAGCCAGAGGGGATTGCCGTTGCCCCCGAGCAGGCGCAGGCAGAGGCCGGCGATCAGCAGGCTCCACTGCAGCTCCACATGGTGGCGGCCCAGCCAGGAGTCGGCCTTGATCAGCACCAGCTCGGGGCGGTTGCCCTTTCCCGGCCGGCTGCGCTGCAGGCCCAGGGCCTGGGCGAGCTGGGATACAAAGGCCAGGGGGCAGAGACGCCGCCAGAGTTCATGGCTGAGGGCGACGATCACCAGCAGGGCTGAAGGCACCACCGTGCCCCAGAAGAGGCGATTGCCCGGAATCGGGCTCGTGGGAATCAGCAGGGAGACCAGCAACAGGAGCCAGCCGCCGATCAGCACCCAGCGCAGCAGCCGTGCCTGCCGCTCCTGTAAACCGCCCAGGGTCATCGGAAGGGTTGCCGGAAGCGCCATCGGATGGGTATTGCGTGCTGCATTCAGCTTGGTTTCTTTTCGTTTTATTTTGGTATTCACTGTGTCGTTCTGGCGGCTTCGCTCGGGCGCGTCCTCCCCCGCCAGGTATCGGAAGTGTCGGGAGATACATCACATTTATGGCCGAGCTGGTGAGGCAACCCGGCACCTCCCTGCGGGTGATTCTCTACCTGCGTGAGGTCGTGGCGTCGAGCCTGTGGGATTCGCAAGGGAGCAACGGAGCCCGGCGGCGATCGCCAGCCGCCAGAAACGGGTTGCACAGGGGGCTGCGGATCGCGGCGGGGCTCCGGGGCGGCGCGGCGGGCCAGGGGGCTTCGCGGAACTGGCACTTCTCTTGTTTCCGCTGCAGCGCTGCCAGAATCCCCTCAGACCAGCGTCCGGAACGGAGCGTGCCCCAGCCACCCCCCGAGCGCCGGCACCTGTTCATCAGCTACAGCCATGCCGACAAGGTGTGGGTGAACCGGCTGAAGACCATGATGGCGCCGCTGTTGCGGCAGGACGGCAACGAGCTGGTTCAGCTCTGGGACGACAGCCAGATTCAGCCGGGCGATCGCTGGCAGCAGGAGATCGAGACCGCCCTGGCGGGCGCCCGGGTGGCGTTGCTGCTGGTGAGCGATGAGTTCCTGGCTTCCGAATTCGTGATGGGGCGGGAGGTGCCGCAGCTGTTGCGCGCGGCGGAGGCGGAGGGGGTGACGATCCTCTGGGTGGCGGTGAGCGCCTGCCTGGTGCAACACACGCCGATCCATGCCTACCAGGCGGTGCTGCCGCCGGAGCTCACCCTCGATGCCATGGACGCGCCCCAGCAGCGCCAGGCCCTGGTGCGCATCGCCGAGGCGGTGCACCGGGCGCTGCGACAGGCGGAGGAGCGGGCGCAGCGGCAAGCCCAGCGGCAGGCGGAAGAGCAGCGGCAGGAGCAGGAGCGGCGGGAACGGGAGGCGGCGGCAGCGGTGCAGCGGCAGCGGGCCGAGGAGGAGGCCAGGCAGCGGCAGCGGGAACGGCAGCAGGCGGCCGACGAACGCCAGCGGGCCCGGGAGGCGCGCCAGGCGGCCCGCCGCGCAGCATTGGCGGCCCCCCTGGCGCTGACGCTGCCGTTGCGGTTGCCGTTGACGCGCCGCCAGCTGCTGCTCACGGCCGCCGGGATGCCCCTGGCGGCGATCGGAACCACCGGCTTGGTCCGACGGCTGGCGTCGCCCTACGGCACCCTGCCGGGGCCCTCCGCCACCCTGTCGGGGCCAATCCCGTTACAGGTCAGCCATGGCTCGCTGGAACGCCGGAACGGCGGCTGGCAGGTGCGGCGCCGCTTGATCCAGCTGCAGACCTACGGAGAAACCCTGGCCGACGGGGTGATCCTGCGGTTGCTGCCGATTCCGGCGGGGCGTTTTCTCATGGGTTCGCCGCCTGAAGAGCCTGAGCGGAGCTCCGATGAAGGCCCCCAGCGCGAGGTGCGGCTGCAGCCCTTTTTGATGGGGCAGGGGCCCATCACCCAGGCCCAGTGGCGGGTGGTGGCGCTCTGGAAGCCTCCGGCGGGACAGCGATGGCAGCGGGAGCTCAAGCCGGAACCCTCCCGCTTCAAAGGCCAGCCCGACAGCGGCCAGCGGCCGGTGGAGAACGTGAGCTGGGAAGAGGCCCGGGAGTTCTGCCGCCGCCTCAGCCAGCGCACCGGCCGCACCTACACCTTGCCAAGCGAAGCGCAGTGGGAGTACGCCTGCCGGGCCGGCACCAAGACGCCCTTTGCCTTTGGAGAAACGATCAGCCCGGAGCTGGCGAATTACGATGGCAATTACTCCTTCGGTGATGGGCCCACGGGAGTAAGCCGAGGGCAGACCACCCCTGTGGGGAAGTTTCCGGGCAATGCTTGGGGCCTGCAAGATATGCACGGCAATGTATGGGAATGGTGCCTCGATCACTGGCATGGGAGCTATGAAGGCGCCCCCATTGATGGCAGTGCCTGGCTGAACAAAGATTTGCAGCAGACTGAGGCGGGCAGGCTGCTGCGCGGTGGCTCCTGGTTC
>JBIPMZ010000374.1:0-2865 GCA_044376165.1 Cyanobium sp. | reverse complement strand
CGGCGTGCCGGGCCTGCACGGGGCGCTGGGCCTGCGCTACCTGACCTTCCCGGTGACCGACATCGACGCGGTCTGCGAGGCCTGCCGCCGGGCCGGGGTGCGCTTCGACGTCGAGAAGACCGAGTTCATGCCCGGCGTGACCATCGCGATGGTGCGCGACCCGGACGGCAACGTGGTGGAGTTTGTGCAGCGCAGGTAGGGAATGTCCGCCAGTGCAGGCCCCGCGGGCGGCCCGCGACGCACAGGCCGCCCAGGCTGCGACCCCCCGGACTGCCGCGACACGGGGCGACGACCGCCCGCTAACGCCTGGCGTTGCGCCGTCGGGTCCGCACGTCTCAGGGATGGGGTCAGGTCTTGCGGGGGTCAGGCCGAGGACACGCTGCTCGACAAGCGGGCGCCCGGACTGGGGCGCGATACGCCGCGTCACCAAGGGCAATCGCATTGAGCGGCTGGCATCGATACAAACAGCCGATCCGGTGAAGATCTCTTGGCTGATCGAGGCAGCGCTGCGCTCTTACGGCAGGGCGATGGCACTTGCCACGATGCAATCCACCACTGAGCTGTACCCGTTCTCGTTGTTCAACCTCTTGGCTATGCGGGTTTAAAGAGCACCACACTGGAACAGATGTGGCTCCGCTCGTTTGAACACGAACCCGGGGTGAGACAAGTGGATCGGCTGCTGGCCGGCGCCGCCTGCGACGAACGCACGACCGACGCGGTGGGCATCCCGGGCTTCACGCTCAGGCCACCTGCGATCAACGGGAGGCATGGAAGCGCGTCCAGCGTCCGATGTGAGCTGACACCGTGGCGCCGACTGTCTGGTCACCGCAGCCCCAAGCGCTCCCACGCCAACCGCCAAGACCCGGTAGTGATGGCCTCTTCTGTTCCCGCTTCGCGCCTTGATACGAGTGATACAAAAAAGCCAGAAGGTAACAAGTCAGGTCTTTACCATTGGAGGTTCACCTGACAGGCGCTCCAAATCTGCCCTTAACCGCTCCTCAGGCCTATGGAGATATCTGCTGGTCGTGGAAATCGAGGCGTGATCCAGCAGATCTCGCACTGACAGCACATCGGCCCCGCTGTCGAAGAGGTCTGTAGCGAACGTGTGACGCAGCCAGTGGGTAGAGGCCTGCTGCAAGCGAGCCTGCGCAAACTCGTCACCCGCCTCCATAGCCAGGTCCGCCGCGGACTGCATCACGTCCTTGACGATTCGCCAGATGTAGTTACGCGAGGTGGGTTGGATGGAGTCGCTGGCCTTTCCGATGCGAACGGGCAGCACCATCGGCAACGTGGAAAGCTCGTAGCCCTTGAGCTCGTAGGTGTCGAGGTAGGTACGGTAGGCCCGTACGACCTCAGGCAGTATGGGCAAGGCGGAGACGACGCCTCCCTTGCGCGTGACGTGCAGGTTGTACTTGCCCGGATAGGCGGCCGAAGGCTGCAGGTCGCCAAAGCGGGCACTCGAGATCTCGCTTGCACGCAGACCTGTGCGAACGGCCAGCGCCACGACCCATTGGGCCCGGGCGCGGCTGCGTTGCTGGTATAGCGTTTCGGCAGGCCACTGCAGCAGCGCCTGATCGATGTAGGGCCAGACCGGGCCCGGCAAGAACCGGTGAACACCTGACTCTGTGGCGCTTCGACGCACGGCGTGCGTTCGGATGCTGGCCACGGGGCTGTGTGCAATGGCTCCGACCGCAGGATCGGCCATCCATCCGAAGAAGACCTTGGCAATGACCTCGGACTGCTTGGCACTGCTCTCGGACAGACGGCCACGAAAAGGCCTCCAGCCCGGGGCACCGTAGCTCAAAGACCGGTGAGCCATGATGTGTTCTGCGGGGGGGTCTCGCAGATAGGCCCGGTACTGCGCCCACTGATGGCGCTGCAGTTGTCGAACGGACTGCAGGCCGATCCAGTCGCAGAACCACCCCAGCCGGCGCAGTGAGGCCCGGTAGTTCTGCTCGGTGTGGCCCGAGGGGCAACGCTCTTGGACGAACTGTTCGATCAGTTCGCCATCACTGCGCGTTTGAGCCTTCGCGCTTTGCGGACGCAGGGCGTCTTCGGCCAACTCAGCGCCGCCCTCCAAGCCTTGTTCTACGCTGAGCGAGGCCGCCGCCTCGGTCAAAGCTCGCGACCCGCGTCTGTTTCTCTGTATCACGCGATCGGATGTGGGCATCAGGGTAGGGCGGTCAGCCTGCACGGGTGGCAGGCTCTGGATCCGTGGTGGCCGCAGCTTCAGCTTGGGCCTGAGCCTGGGCAGCCTTCAGATGCTCGATGAGCTGCGCCTGCGTGAGCTGCACCTGGTCGCGACTTGCCTGGAGCTGCGCGCGAACCGTGTCCAGTTCGGCGCGCAAGAGGGCGGCTTGCTGCCCCATGTGCTCGATTTGCTGAGTGCTGCGCACGACCTGCATCTGCAGGTCCAGCTTCTCAGAAGAGACGGCGTCGAGCCTGGACTGCAGCCTCTTGAGCTGGGCCTCCTTCTCGGCCAGGCGCTCGTCACTGGATCGCTGCACGCTGGAGACCGCCTCGCGATGCTCGACCAGCATCCGGTCAAAGCGCTGTGCTGCCTCGCGCTGGGTGCGGGCCATGTCCTCGCGCAGCAGTGCGGTGCGCTCCTCGGCCTCTTGCAACGCGCGCTCCAGTGCCTCTTGTGCTGCGCGGGCCTGTGAGGCTTGCTCTGAGCGAGCTCGCCGCTCCTGCTCAAAATCCCGCGCGGCCTGGGCCAGACGCTCGTTGGCAGCGGCAACCTCTGTGCGCATCTCGCGCATCTGGCCGTCCTTGCTGATCAGCAGTCCCTTGGCCTGGCCCAATTCCTCGCGGGCTTGCTGCAGCTCTACATGGGTCTCAGCCAGCCGGGCCGCGCCGTCGGCC
>JBIPMZ010000323.1:0-2869 GCA_044376165.1 Cyanobium sp. | reverse complement strand
CCGCCCCCCGCGCGGCGGCGACCCTTTCGAGGCCTTCGAGCAAGGGCTGGAGTCGGGGCCAGAGGCGCCGGAACCAAATCCCCCGCGGACCCGGCGGCGGTTCGGTGAGGGGGCCCGCCGGGCGGCCGAGCAGACCCAGGGCCAGGGGGCTGTAGGCGATCAGCGCGATCCCCAACTCCCGACACACCTCCGCCACTCCGCCCGGGGCCAAAGCGTCGGGCGCCAGAAGCGAAAGCTGCACCTGCAGGCTGCACAGGGGCACGCCGCGCTCGGCCAGGTGCGCCTGCAGACGGCGCAACCGCCGGGGCCCCATGTTGGACACCCCGAGGCCGCTCACCTCGCCCCGGGCGACCCGATCGGCGAGGCCTTCGAGGAGGGGCGTCTCCTGCCAGGGCCAATAGCGGGCGGTGCTCCAGTGGAGCTGGACCAGATCCAATTTGCCCCGCAGGCGGCGATGGGAGGCCGCAAAGCCGCGGTCGTATCCCCTGCGGCCCCATCGCCAGGGAAAGGGAGCCAGTTTGGTGGCCACGCAGAGGCGAGCGCGATGCTCCTCCGACAGGGCATCACAGAACGCGCCGAGAAGCTCCTCGCTCCTTCCCTGCCACTGGCCGGTCCCATAGGAATCCGCGGTATCGAAGAAGGTGAGCCCCAGGGCCACCGCCCGCTCGAAGCAGGCCCGCAGCCCCTCGTCCTGGGCGGGGTCGTACCCCCACAGGAAGCGGTTGCCCCAGGCCCAGGTCCCGACCCCGATCCCGGGGATGGCGTCGGCCTGCGGCAGGGGGGAAACGGCCCAGGACGGGGACATGGGGGTCACGGGATGGCAGGAGCGGGGCCATGATCGCCATGGATCCACCCGCGGGGTCAGCCTCCCACCCCGGAGTTCCCGGCTCCGGAGAGCGCAACCCCACCCCCAGTCCCCCAGCCGTGAGCGCCCCCAGCCCCTTACCCCCCGTCGGGCTCCCGATCGACGAGCCCCCGGTGCCGCTCCCCGCAGAAGGGGATTGCCATCCCCCGGGGCCGGATCCGGTGCTTTGCCACCACTGCGGGCGGACAGCTCGCAATGGCATTGCCTGCATCGGGATGTGTGTGGCCGATTCCGGCTATTGAAGGCGGTCAGAGCCATGGCGGCCCTCCCCACCGCCGCCGCCGCCCAGCTGGCAGGCCTTTCGCTGCTCGGACTGCTGGGGCTCCTCCCCCCGGGAAGCGCCGCTCCCGAGGGCAGCGGGCTGGCGCTCGACGAGATGGGGCGCTGGGAGGGCGAATTGGGTTTCTGCCGGATGGAGCGCCGAGCGCCGCCGGGAAAGCCGGAGGGGGCGCTCCAGCGCCTGGAGTGCCGCCGCCTGCGGATCGACCAGCAGGTGCCGGGACTGCTGAGTGTGCGCTTCCTGGAGGCGGAGCCGCCCGGGGCGCGCCCGGCCGTGCTGCTGGTGTTCGCGGGGGTTCTGCAGGCCGAGAGCCGGCCGATGGACTGCCCTCAGCTTCGCTGTCGGCCCCACTGGCCCATCCACCTGGAGGTGCGGGTGCTGGCCCACAGGGGTCTGGACCCGGGGCCGCTTCGCTCCAACCTGCTGGCGGCGCAGCTGGGCCGGGGCCGCTGCGACCTGGCCAGCCGTCGCTTTTCTTGCCGCGCCCGGGGGGCCGATGGAGAGGAGTGGCTGGTGGAGGCCGGCCCCGAGCGTCACGGAAAGTGACGTTTGACAAGAAATGACTCAGGCCCCTTGCCGGCCTACAGAATTCTTTTAGGGTTTGGTCCACGCTCCGTAGGACCCATGGCTTCCTCCACCTCCTTGCTTGCCCTGGCGGGCGTCGTCGGCTTCGCCCTTCTCTCCCTCGTCTTTGGCATCTTCCCCTGAGCCTCCGGAGAGACGCCCGGGCCTCCCCCGGGGCCGGGGGAGCGGGGGCGGCGGAGCGCCACAACCTCAGCGTTGCTGCAGCTCCGCCTGGGTTTCGGAGCCGTTGCCGTGGCCATCGAGGTGTTTCTCGCAGGCCCGGCTCGCCGTTCCCAGGAAAAGGAGGCCGCCGAGGAGCACAGGGAAGAGAAGCTGGAGGCCACCCATGGGGAAGATCCGCAGACATGGGCTTCAACCTAGCCATCCGGGTCCAAGCGGGAAGCCAAGGGTGCGAAAGCCCGAAAACAGGATCGCCTCCACAGCGAGGAAACCGAGCCACCAATCGCTCGCCCCCTGCGGAACAGATCCCAACGCTGGAGAGGCGGCACCCAGATTCGAACTGGGGATAAAGGATTTGCAGTCCTCTGCCTTACCACTTGGCCATGCCGCCAGCCGGGGAGCAAACTCCCTTCGTCGGATCGTATCAGCCATGGCATGTCCCCCCGCCTGCTGGTCCTGAGCAACGGCCACGGGGAGGACCTGATCGCCCTGCGCCTGATTGAGGCCCTGCAGCGCGGGAGGAGTAGAGCGCTGCCGGTGGCGGTTCTGCCCCTGGTGGGGGAAGGGGGGGCGTTCTCGTCGGCCGAGCCGCGCGGATGGCTGCAACGGGTGGGCCCGCGCCAACCCTTGCCCAGCGGGGGATTCAGCAACCAGAGCCTCGCGGGGCTGGTGGCCGACCTGAGGGCCGGACTGCCCCTGCTGAGCTGGCGGCAGTGGCAATGGGTGCGGCGCTGGGGCCGCAGCGGTGCCCCCGTCCTGGCGGTGGGCGACCTGCTCCCTTTGCTCCTGGCCTGGGGAGGCGGCGGTCCGTTCGGCTTCCTGGGCACCCCCAAAAGCGACCTCACCTGGGCCACACCCTGTCCGGAGGGTTGGGGGCCCACGCCCCTGGCCGACGCCTGCCACCGGGCCAAGGGCAGCGAGTGGGATCCCTGGGAATGGGCGCTGATGCGCTCTCGCCGCTGCCGGCTGGTGGCGATGCG
>JBIPMZ010000372.1:0-2874 GCA_044376165.1 Cyanobium sp. | reverse complement strand
GGCCTTCAGCGAGGGCGGCTTCGATTCGAGCACGGGCCTCGGCGAGCCAGACTTCAAGCTCCGCCGAGTTACGCACGGTCGCCGGGGGCAGCGTCACCCGTCGCGCCTTCGGTTCGAGTTCCTTGATGGCGGCGGCGTGAGCCTTGGCGAACTGGGCGGGCAACGCGTCCGTGTGGGAACGCCAGGTCGCCAAGGGGCACCGGGTCAAGGCAGCCAGCAGATCCTCGTCGGTGCCGCTGGGCGGCAATGATCGCGGCAGAACTCCGGCGGTGGTCAGCAGCGTCTGACGCTTCTCGGACGGCAGCCTTTGCCAGGTGGCGTCGGCATCAAGTTGTTCGCGGCCGGCTTCGAAAGCCTCGGCATATCGAGCGACAGCGGCGGCCAATTCAGAGCGCAAGGCGGCGCCAAGTTCCTTGGTAATCGGAACCACCGGATCGGGGTTTTCCAGGAGGGAGCGGTTGGCTCGGACAGCGTCCAAGGTGGCGTCCCACGTGGCCGCCATGGGCATGGAGGCGGCCTGGTCGAGGAGTTGCCGGGCGCGCTCATAGGCGGGCCGTCGCTGGGCGATGGCTTCCGCACTGGACTTCCAGCCCTCCAAGTTCGTGGCCAAAGGCTCACGCTGTTCGTAGATGGCCTGAAGCAGTTCATTGCCGGACTTCAACTCCAGGGCCTGCAACGCGCCCAAGGCGGGAATGGCCGGCGCCGGTGGTTCGCCACCAGCAGTGCGGGCCATGGCCACAGCCGTGGTGAGGAATTGTCCCGCCGTGGCAGCTTCGTCGCCGGGCTTCGCCGGCAGGCCGGCGGCCTGGAACAGTTTTCGCAGTGCAATCTTCTGGGCGGCACCGAGGACCGGCTGCTCGATGCGGTAGTCGGCTAGGCCGATCTTTTTCTGGTCGGCATCGGAGGCACCAAAGGGAGCACCCTGGAGGCGCGCGCTGAGGTGGTTGCTCACCAACAGGCAAACCAGGACGGCGTCCAACGCGTCCTGGGGCCAGCCAAAGGGAGCGGCGGTGAAGTGCCGGCGCACGTCGGCCCCTTTCTTGCCGGACCCGATGAAACCCAGGATGGCGGCGGCCACGGGATGCGCCTGCACATCACCCGTGTAGCCGACATATTGCAGGGCGTTGGCGGCCCCTTCCTTGGCCTTCTTGAGGACGTTTGGCCAATTCGCGGAATCAGCCGGGGCGAACTTGTGGTAGAGGCGGGCCAGGACTTCTTCGGCGGCGGTTTCCACCGCCACCCGCAGATCCAAGGTGGCTTCGGTCTTTTCCTGTCCGCCAGACAGGAACAGGCGGGCATTGCGGACACTGGCGCCGGCAATCTCCTTGGTCTTGCCGCTCTCGTTGCGTTGCCGGGTCTCGATGGCGCGCCGTGCATCCTGTCCTTCGGGGGAGGCGGGGCTTCCCTTGAAATGCAGTGTCTGCTCGGCGGCCTGGGCGGCGGCGATGGCCTGCTTGAGCTCCTCGGCCTGTGACTTGGGAATGAACAGGTGCAGGGTTGGATCATCCGGGCTGCGCTGGCGGATGTCATTGAGGACCCCGGTGGCCGCCTCGGAAAACTCGTCGCGCACCCATAGGGTGATGCCTTCGGCCGGCGGGGGATTCTCGGGACCGACGTGCAGCAGGACCCGGCGGCGCTCGTTGGCGGCCCCGTGCTTCACGGCCAAGCCGCTAAACGTCTCGGCCAGCACATCGCCCAGGAGCTGCCGGCGACAGGCATCCACCAAGGTCGGGTCGGAGAGGACGGTTGCCCGGCGCTTGCGGAACTCCCCCTCCCACGCCGCTCCCTCGGTGGTCTGCAGACGGTATTCGCCCTCGATCTCCATCAGGACGCCCTCCTCGACCAATCGCTTCAGCAAGCCGGGAAGCTGTTGCCGTAGCGCCGTGCTCCCCGCCTGGAGATCGTCCACGAGCAGGTCGGCGAGGTGTTCCGCCTCGGCGCGGATTCCCAGGTCGGTGCCCGCCTCCCGGGGGAGCTTGTTGATGAGGAACACCAGCGCGCAGGTGCGCCGGCGGAGTTCGCCGTCCGGCTTGTTCAGCTGTTCGTCAATGATCTCCTGGAAGCGTTTCTGCATCTCGCCGGTCTGGACGAGGTCGGTGGAGATCTGCTCGTAGAGAAAATCGGCCGGCACGACCGCCCCGAGCGGCTTGTCGGCATAACGGCGGCACGCCTCGTGGACCACGCGGAGCTGGGTGCGCATCTGGGCCTGGGTGCCGGTGGGATCGACGCCGTGGAGCACCCGTTCCCAAAAACGGCGGCGCACGGGCAGCAGCGGATAGTCCGGCACATAGGCCAGATGATCGTCGGAGCGGGTGCCGATCTTGGTGGACTTGAGCTGCCGGGTGATTTCCCCCTCGTGCTTGGCCAGGAAGGCCTGCAAGACGGGCTTGGTCTCTTCCTTCTTCTGCAACACCACGGTGCGGACAACCTTTTCGACATCGTTGTCCCGCAGGTGAACCTTGAGCGAATAACGCCCCATGAGGCGCTGCAGGGCTGGCACGCTGTCGTTCAGTGCGCTCTGTCCGGTGCCAATGAACATGACCCGGCTGCCCAGCTCCTTGCTGCAGGCCTCGGTAACCTCCTGGATGTCATGCGCCAGTTCCGGCCGGTCGGCGACGAACTGCTGGACTTCGTCCAGGACAATCAGCGTGCAGGGCAACTTGCCGCCATTGCCGAGCGCGAGCTGGAGGACTTCGAGCATCTCGGCAATCCCGACATCCTTGACGTCGGGATAACCCGCCCGGAGAGCCGGGCTGACTTTGGACGTGTCACCCAGATGGGGATACAGTTCGAGATAGGCTTTGGCGACGGCAGGGGAGGCATAAAGACGCCGAAGCTCTTCCTTCAGCGGTTTGCCAGAAGCCGCCTCAACGG
>JBIPMZ010000322.1:0-2877 GCA_044376165.1 Cyanobium sp. | reverse complement strand
CCAGATCAATCGGTGCGAAGCAGCCGGCATTGAGGGGGATCGGCTGCCCCACCAGGCAGCGGAACACATACAGCACCACCGCCCGGGTGATGGCCATCGGGGCGTTGGCATTGCCCGCCAGCTGGGGTGAGCTGCCGCTGAAGTCCACTTGCACCCTTCGCCGCACGTGATCCACCCGCACGGCCACCTCAATCCGGCTGCCGTCGTCGCGCTCGACGCTGTGTTGGCCATCTTCAAGACGGTCGATCACCTGGCGCACCGCTTCGGCGGCATTGGCTTGCACATGGCCCATGTAGCTCCGCACCTCGGCGATGCCGTGGCGTCGCAGCAGCCGCTGCAGCTCCTTCACCCCCAGCTGGTTGGCGGCCAGTTGGGCCTGCAGATCGGCCAGCAGCTGGTCGGGATTGCGCACCGGATGGGGGCCCTCTCCGAGCCGCCTTCGCCAGGCCGCCGCATCGAACTCTCCAGCATTGAGCAGCGGCACGTTGTCGAGCAGCAATCCCTCCTCGCTGATGCTGCGGCTGAACGCCGGCATCGAGCCCGGCGTGATGCCTCCCACATCGGCGTGGTGGCCTCGGCAGGCCACGTAAAACAACGGGGTTCCGGCTGGCGGACGCTGTGCTGATGCTTCTGGAGGGTTCGCCTGAGCGGCGGCCCCCTCCTCCGGATCCGGCGTCACGCTGAAGACCGGCGTGATCACGGTGATGTCCGGCAGATGGGTGCCGCCGTGGTACGGGTCGTTGGCGGCGATGGCATCCCCCGGCCGCAGCGGTGGCCGCTCGCCCCGATTGATTGCCGCCAGCAGGGCGGCGACGCTTTCGCCCATCGAGCCGAGATGCACCGGGATGTGGGGGGCATTCGCCACTAGGGCGCCCGTGCCATCGAACAGGGCGCAGGAAAAGTCCAGCCGTTCGCGGATGTTCACGGACCGGCTGCTTTGGCGCAGTCGCTCGCCCATCTGCTCGGCGATCGCCGCGAAGCGATGGTTGTACAGCTCCAGCCTGATCGGATCCACCGCTTCCGCCTCGGCGGGGCGTTCGGAGGCGCGTTCGGCAGGCCGAGTGGACCCCAACGCCAACCCTGGCGCCGAAACCCACGGCCCGGTGTCCCGTGGCGGCCGCTGTTCGAGCAGCAGCGAGGCATCGGGTAACAGCCGCCCCTGCCAGCCCGGCTCCAGCACCAATGTGCCGGTGGCATCGAGCAGCAGGGCCGGGCCGGGCACCACCTGCCCTGGCCCCAGTTGCTCGCGGCGCCATAGCGGCAGGCGCTGCCAGCGCAAATCGCCCGGCTCGTCGCCTTGCTGGGGGTCGCCCAAGCAGACGGGCACCCGATCGCCGCTGTGCAAACGCAGCGGGATTGGTGGGCTGGGCTCAGCCCGAAACGCCGGTTGCGCCGTGGCCAGTTGGGCTGCCGCGGCCTCCAAAGACGGCGCCGCCTGGCCCACCCGGTGCGGCGGAGTAGGCCTCGCTTGGACCATCCCGGCTTGCTCGGGCTGGCCCTCCGGCTGGCTGACCTCCACGATCAGGCGCTCCAGCACCAGCGCATCGCCCGGCACCGCATAGCCGAACCGCTGCCGGTGCCGCTCCTGGAACGCGTTCGCCAGCTGCGCCGCCGACTCTCCATCCCAGGCCAGTTCTTGCCCCCGCTCGCCACTCGCCAGCCGCAGCTCCACGCTCACCCGAGAGGTCAGGCCCGGTGGCGTTGGCGCCACCCCAGCCTCACCCTGCCCCGCGGCCCCCAGGGCGGCGCTGGCCTCCACGATCAGCGCCGCCTGGCGCTGCCGCAGTTGGGCGAGGGCGGGGTCGCTGAGCGGTAGGCCCAGATGCTCCTCCCGCCGCAAGCGTTCACGGGCCAGGCCGATGCCATGGGCCGACAGCACCCCCGCTAGCGGGTGCACCAGCACCCGGCTCAGCCCCAGGCTGCTGGCGAGGGCGCAGGCGTGCTGGCCGCCGGCGCCTCCGTAGCAAACCAGCACCGCCTCGCGGATGTCGTGGCCCCGCTGGATCGACACGCGCCGGATCGCCTCCGCCATCCGCTCATTGGCGATCGCCAGCGCCCCCTGGGCCAGGCGCTCTAGGGCGAGGGGCGCGTCGGGATCGAGGTGGAGCGCCAGGGCCAGCTCGCGAAACCGCTGCCTTACCGCCTGCTGATCCACCGGCTGGTCGCCCCGGGGCCCGAAAACGGGGGGCAGGGCCCCATCCGGTAGGCGGCCCAGCAGCAGGTTGGCATCGGTGATCGTGGCGGGCCCGCCGCGGCGATAGCAGGCCGGGCCCGGGTCGGCTCCCGCCGAGGCGGGGCCCACCTGCAGGCGCTGGCCCTCCACATGCAGCACCGAGCCCCCCCCAGCGGCGACGGTGTGGATCGGCAGCATCGCCACCTGCAGCCGCAGGCCGTCGATGCCGGTCTCCGCGAGGGTCTCCAGGCTGAGATCGCCGCTGGCGGCTTCGGCGTGGAACACATCGGTGGAGGTGCCGCCCATGTCGAAGCCCAGGATCGGCCGTCGCTCCAAACCGGCGGCGGTGGCTGTGGTGGCTGCGGCGGCTGCGGTGGAGGCGGTGGCTGCGGTGGAGGAGGTGGCGGTGGCCACGGCGATGGCGCCCACCAGGCCCCCCGCCGGGCCGGAGAGGATCGTGTCGCGGGCCTGCAGCAGCTCCGGCGCCAGCAGCGCCCCGCTGGAGCCCATCACCCGCAGCCGCGGGTGGGGGCCGAGTTCCTCTCGCACCCGGTTGAGGTAGCGATGCAGCACCGGTCGCAGCGCGGTCTCCGCCACGGTGGTGTGCAGCCGAGGCACCAGCCGCGGTTGAGGACTCACCTGATGGGACAGCAGCACCGGCAGGCTCAGCCGTTGGCGTAGCCAATCGCCGAGCGCCCGCTCGT
>JBIPMZ010000321.1:0-2879 GCA_044376165.1 Cyanobium sp. | reverse complement strand
GCTCGGCTACGGCGAGGGCCGGCCCGGCCAGGTGCTGCAGCTCTCGCGCCGTCCCGTGCTGCCGGGAAGCGTGACGATCCAGGTGGCCGCGGCGGCCGATGCCAACGGCGAGCGGGCCTGGCAGACCTGGCAGCCGATCGACGACCTGATCGAGGCCAAACCCGAGCAAGCCGTGTATCAGCTCGATGCGGAGAGCGGTGCGATCCGCTTTGGCGATGGCCTGCGCGGTCGCATGCCTCTCCCGGGCGAAGCGATCCGCTGCCTCGACTACCGCCACGGCGGGGGCGTCGCCGGCAACGTGGGCGCGGGGCTCATCAACCGCATCGAGCGGGCCAGCAGCGAGGTGCTGGCGGCCAACCTGAAGGTGAGCAACCCCCTGGCGGCCGAGGGGGGAAGCGATGCGGAAACCGCTGAAGAAGCCGGCCAGCGGTTGCCCAGGCTCCTGCGCCACAACGACCGGGCCGTGGGGAGAGACGACTTCGCCGATCTGGCCCTGGAAACCCCCTGCGCCGGCATCGGCCGGGCCCACTGCCTGCCGCGCCATTTGCCCCACCAGCGCCTCGACGAGATCCCTGGCGTCGTGACCCTGATCGTCATCCCCGCCTACGACCCGCTCCATCCCGATGAGCCCGAGCCCGATCGGGATCAGCTGCAACGGGTCTGCGCCTGGCTGGAGCCGCGGCGGCTGGTGACCACTGAGCTCTACATCACCCCCCCCACCTACGTGCGCCTGTCGGTGGCGGTGTCGGTGGAGGCGGAGGCCGACATGGGGGAGGACACCCTGCGGGGCCAGGTGGAGCTGGCCCTGCGGCAGCTGCTGGCGCCATTGCCGCCCTTTGGCCCCGATGGCCAGGGCTGGCCGTTCGGGCGGGATGTGGGCGAACGGGATCTGGAGGCGGCGGTGCTGCGCGTGCAGGGGGTGCGGTTGGTGAATGGCGTGCTGATCAGCGCCCGCGAGGTGGATGCCCTCGGCCGCGTGGCCTCCACCACAGCGGTGCAGCGGCTTTCGCTGGCGGCCTGGCAACTGCCCAGCTTGCGGCAGGTGCGGGTGGTGGTGACCCCCACCGGCGGCGATCCCGAGGCCACACCACTGGAGCTGCCTCCTTTCGACGACGAAGACGACGAGGCGGCGGCGGATGGGAGCCCGGCAGGACCCGCAGGCGGCTCGGGGGGGGGCCCCGCCCTCGGCATTCCGGTGCCGGTGATCCGGGAGGTGTGCTGATGGCGCTCCCCTTTGCCCACCTCTGCGGCCGGCCGATGTGGGAGCGTTGCGACCACCAGGGCACCCGCATCGACGGGGCTCCGGCGGGGGTGCGGCTGGCAGCGGCGCCTCCGCCAGCGCTCGGGGAGGGCGTGGAAGGGGAGGTGAACCCTGCGGCTGACGACGCCGCCACTTGGCGCAAGGCCTGGGAAGGGCAGCGGGGTGCCGCCGTACTGGTGCCCTGCGGGCCGGCCGACTGCGAGGAGCGCCAGGTGCTGCTGCTCGATCCGGAACAAGGCTTTTTCGCCCTGCAGGCGGAGGGTTGGCGCCCTCTGGCCGAGGCGCCGCCCCAGCCCGAAGCGGCCGCGGGCCTGCCCCTTGCGCCAAGCAACCCGCCCCTGTTCCAGCCGGCCACCTCCATGGCCCCCGAGCGGCCGGCCGGCCTGGCCCGCGATCCCTGGGACGGGCTCTGGTTGCTCGATCGTTCGGCAGGAGCCCTGCGACGCCTCGATGGCGGCGGCCGGGTGGCGGCCAGCGTTCCCCTGCCGCCGGGCTGCCGGCCGCGGCGGTTCGGCTGCACGGCCCTGGGGCTGGTGGTGGCGGATCAGGGGGGCGTGGCGGGAGCGGCGCTGCTGTTCCGGCCTTGGCAGGGGGAATGGCGGGGCCTGCGGCTCACCCTGCCGCCCGAGCCAGCGCCGGAGGAGGACGCCGGCGCCAACTCAGATGCAACGACGGGATCGGGCCTGGTGCCGGTGGAGCTGCCGGAGCTGATCGATCTGGCGGCCGATCCCGCCTTCGGCTGGGCCGCGGGCCTGATCCGCCAGGGTCAGCGCCATGGGCTGGTGGTGTGGGATGGGCGGCGCCGGCGCCATTGGCTGGCAGCCAGCCTGCGCCGGCCGCGCCATCTGGTGATCGATGGCCCGGAGAGCGTGTTGGTGAGTGAACCGCCCTGGCTGCCGGGCGATAGCCGTTCCCTGCCCTTCAAGCGACTGCAGATCCGCTCCTCGGGATTGGAAGAAGAAGGGAATTTCAGCGTGCGCGGCTTCGATGGCCGTGCCCTGTGGCGCGATGGAGCGTCTGTGTGGGCCTCCACCGCGTACGGAGCCCGGGCCCTGCTGGCCAAGCAACCCGCCCTGCGGCAGAGCGGCCGGATCGAAACCTGGGCCCTGGATTCAGGCGCGTACGCCTGTCACTGGCACCGCTTGTTTGTGGATGTGTGCCTGCCAGCGGGCACCAGGCTGTGGGTGGAGGCCCGCAGCGGCGACGACCTGCCCCCCTGGGAGGTGCGTCGCGGCGCTCGCAGTCCCCAGGACAAGGTGAGTGAGAAGGCAGCGGATCCTCCACCCCCCTCGATCGATGATCCCTGGCCACCGCTGGCCTCCCGCAGCGCCGATGACCGGGAGGGCTGGCAGCGCCTCGCCGTGGCCGATCGGCGCCCGCCACTGATCGATCAACCGCTGGAGCCGCCGCAACCCGGCCAACGCGGCCTGGAAACCCTGGAGTGGCTGGTGAGCACCCCGCCGGGCCGCTACCTGTGGCTGCGGCTGCACCTGGAGGGGGATGGCTGTCGCAGTCCGGTGGTCTACGCCCTGCGGGTGAGCCAGCCCCGGCCGGCGCTGCTGGAGCGTTTGCCCGCCTTCTGGCGCTCGGAGCCGGAGGGCGCGGCGCTCAGCGAGCG
>JBIPMZ010000360.1:0-2889 GCA_044376165.1 Cyanobium sp. | reverse complement strand
CGTCGCGTCAGACCACCCCGAGCTGCCGGCACTGGCCCGCGAGCACGGCCTGGAAGTGCTGCTGGGCGCCTACCTGAGCGAACGGCTGGACGACAACCAGCGCGAACTGCGCGCGGCCATCGCGCAAGCGCAGTCGAATGCCAACGTGCGGCGCGTGCTCGTCGGCAACGAGACGCAGCTCACCGCCCGGCTGCCGCCCAACCGCCTGGTCGGCTACCTGGACCAGGCCCGCGCCGCGCTGCGCGGCACCGGCGTGCAGGTGTCCACGGCCGAGCCCTGGCACGTCTGGCTGGCGCGTCCGCAGCTTGCGCTTCACGTGGACTTCATCGCCATCCACGTGCTGCCCTACTGGGAGGGCGAGGCCGTCGACACCGCGGTGCAGGCCGCGCTGGCCCAGATCGAGCGCGTGCGTGCGCGCTTCCCTGGCCAGGAGGTGCTGGTGGCCGAGATCGGCTGGCCTGGCAACGGCCCGACCGTGGACCGGGCCCGGGCGACGCCGGCCAACCAGGCGCTGTTCGTGCGCAGCTTCGTGCACGAGGCCACGGCCCGCGGCATCGACCATGTGCTCATCGAGGCCTTCGACCAGCCCTGGAAGGTCGCGCGCGAGGGCCGCGCCGGCGCCTACTGGGGCCTGTGGGACACCTGGCGCCGCCCCAAGTTCGCGTTCACCGGCCCGGTCCAGGCCGACCCCCATTGGCCGCACAAGGCCGCGCTGGCAGGCGTGCTGGGCATGGCCTGGGCGCTGCCCTTCCTGCTGGCGGCGCCCGGGCTGCGTCTGGCCGCGCGCTTGGCGCTGGCTGCGGCGGCGCAGGCCATCGCCTCGCTGGCGGTCATGCTGCTGGCCATCCCGCTGTCTCACTATCTGACCGGCACCGACCTGCTGGGCCTGCTGCTGGTGCTGGCGGCGCTGGCCTTCATCTGCGCCACGCTGCTGGCGCAGAGCTTCGAGTTCGTCGAGCGCTTCTGGGCCGGGCCGGCCATGCCCGCGCCGCCGTCCGGGCCGGTACCGGCGAGGTCGGCCCCGCCTTTCGTCAGCATCCACCTGGCCTGCGCCAACGAGCCGCCGGAGATGGTCATCGAGGCCGTGCAGTCGCTGCTGGCACTGGACTGGCCCGCCTTGGAGGTCGTCGTCGTGGACAACAACACCGCCGACGCGCAGGCCCGCCAGCGGCTGGCGCAGTGGGCGGCCACACAGCCGGATGCTCGCTTGCGCTTTGCGCAGTTCGAGCACCTGCCAGGCTTCAAGGCCGGCGCGCTGAACCAGGCTCTGGCGATGACCTCGCCACAGGCGCAGTGGGTGGCTGTGGTGGACGCCGACTATGTCGTTGACCCCCAGTGGCTGCGCGTCGTTCAGGCCCACCTGCAGGACCCGGGCGTGGGCGTGGTGCAGGCGCCGCAGGCACACCGCCACTGGGCCGGCAGGCCGCTGCAGCGCATGATGAACTGGGAGACCGAGGGCTTCTTCCGCATCGGCATGCACCACCGCGCCGCGCGCAACGCCATCGTCCAGCACGGCACCATGATCCTGGTACGCGCCGACGACCTGCGCCGCCTGCGCTGGCGCGAGGAGGACGTTTGCGAGGACACCGAACTGGGTCTGCGCCTGCTGCGCGAGGGCCGCCGCGCCGTCTACGTGGACCGGGTGCTGGGCGCCGGCCTGCTGCCCTCCGACTTCGTGGCCTACGCGCGTCAGCGCCGGCGCTGGGCGCTGGGCGCGATGCAGATCATGCGCCAGCATGCAGGCGCGCTGCTGGGCCGCTCGCCGCTCACGTTGGCGCAGCGCTACCACTTCCTGGCCGGCTGGCTGCCCTGGCTGGGAGACGCGCTGCACCTGCTGTTCTCGCTGCTGATGATCGCCTTCAGCCTGGGCCTGGTGTACCAGCCCCGCAGCGTGGAGCCGCCGCTGTGGCTGTTCGTGGCGCCGCTGATCGCCTTCTTCACGGTGCGGCTGCTCATCGGCCCGCTGCTGTACACGCGCTGCGTGCCCTGCGGCCTGGCCGACCGGCTGGGGGCGGCGGTGGCCGGCATGGCCTTGTCGCACCGCATCGCGTGCGGCGTGTGGCGGGGACTGCGACGGCGGCCGGCGGAGTTCGAGATCACGCGCAAGGCCTCACCGGGCGCGCTGGCGGCGGGCGACGGGACGCCATCCGATGACGATGCGCCCAGGCCCTACCCAGGACCGGCGGTGGCCCGGGGCATCGAGCAGGAACTTGCGCTGCTGGCCGGGCTGGTGTTCTGCATCCTGCTGCTGTGGCTCACGCGCGGCAGCGGCGACGCCGGCCGCCTGGGCTGGATGGCCATTC
The DNA here is from genome assembly GCA_044376165.1 of Cyanobium sp. GTDB lineage: Bacteria > Cyanobacteriota > Cyanobacteriia > PCC-6307 > Cyanobiaceae > Cyanobium. The sequence goes on along the minus strand of JBIPMZ010000360.1, from coordinate 586 downwards.
TGGCGGTGCAGTCGCTGCCCTATGCCGCGGCGCTGGTGTGCCGGCTGGTGGAAACCCGTGCCGCGCGCAAGTGTCTGCTGCCGGGCGATCCCGTCAGCCCCCGCGGCGCGCCCGTGGCGCCCGTGGCGGCCGAGGGGCCTTGAGCCATCAGGCTCGCCGGTGTGGTCGACGCATGGGCCTGATCGCGTTGTTGCCCTACCGTCCGCGGACGTCCAGCGGGTCGACGAACTCGTGAACGCGGGCCAGCAGGCCGTGTCGGACGCGCGCAGCGCATCCCGCAACCGTCTGGCCACGGCCTTCAGCAGCACGTCTCCGGCCTCGCGGCCGTGCGTGTCGTCGATGGTCTTGAAATGGTCCAAATCCAGAAAGGCCACCCCGAAATGCCCCCCGTGGCGGGGCGTGGTGCAGGCAGGCCCGCTCTAGCCGGTCGTCGAGCAGCACGCGGTTGGGCAGACCGGTGAGCGCATCGTGCACGGCGAAGTGGCTCAATGCAGTCAGCCGCCTCTTCTCCGTCACATCCTCCACCACCGCCAGCCGGCGCATCCGCCTCCCAGTCCCGCCGTTCTCGCAGATGGCCGAGGCCTCC
>JBIPMZ010000353.1:0-2908 GCA_044376165.1 Cyanobium sp. | reverse complement strand
CAGTGGTGAGCGAGGAGCGAGGAATACACACCCTCACGGCGCATCAACGCGCCAACCTCCCCGGGCTTGGTGCACAGGTCGGCGGCCTGCAGAATGCGGCGCCTGTCGGCATTGGTGAACGAGCGACGCCGGGCACGAGGCACGACTTCGGAATTGCTGCCTGGGGGGAGTGGCGACAGCACCGATACGGGCGCATCTTCAGTCGCCCTACGGGTGTTGACGCCGGCGTCAGATTGAGCCATCTGCCGACCCTTCCGTGAGCCGGTTGGAAGTGGCGTTAGTTGCTGACCAGATTGGCGTTTCAGGCAGTATTGCCGGCTCAGAGATCGGCCGGCAGATGGCTCAAACTAGCGCCGGTACCAACACTCGAGGCTGCGCGCCGATGCCCGACCGACTCTGTTTTCTCAACGGTGAGTACCTGCCGCTGTCCGAGGCCCGCGTGCCGGTCCTCGATCGGGGGTTCATCTTCGGCGACGGCGTCTATGACGTGGTGCCCGTCTACGCCAGGCGGCTGTTCCGTTTCGACGAACACCTCGCCAGGCTCCACCGCAGTCTGGAGAAGATCCGCATTCCCCGACCGGCCTCCGATGAACAGTGGCTCGAGCGCTGCCGCCATCTCGTGGCCGCACTGCCTGAGCCCGATCAGGTGGTCTACCTGCAGGTGACACGGGGGCCGGCGGCACGGGACCACGTGATGCCAAGCTGCCCGACGCCGACCGTCTTCATGATGTGCAGTCCGCTGGTGCCCGCCACCGCCGAGCAGCGGCGGCGTGGTGTGGCCTGCACGACCGGCCGGGACTTCCGGTGGGAGCGCGGCGACATCAAGAGCACCAGCCTGCTGGGCAACGTCCTGGCGCGCCAGCTGTCCGCCGACCAGGGCGCCGTGGAGACCATCCTGTTTCGCGATGGCTGCCTTACCGAGGCAGCCGCCAGCAACGTCTGGATGGTGTGGGACGGCGTTCTGACCGGGCCGCCCAGGAGCACGCACGTGCTCGAGGGCATCCGCGTGGATTTGCTGCGCGAACTCTGTGCACAGACGGGTGTGCCCTACGTGCTGCGGCCGATTGCCGAAGCCGAGGTGCGCGACGCCGACGAGTTGATGCTGAGCTCGGCTACCAAGGAGTTGCTGCCGGTCACCCGTCTGGATGGCGACGTGGTGGGGCGTGGTGACGCCGCAGGCAAGCCAGGGCCGGTGTACGCGCGCCTCTTCGAGGCCTATCAGCGTGCCAAGACCACCATGTCGATCTGAGGGCTGCCCATCGGCCGGCACTCAGCCGAGATCCTGCAGCAGGCGCGGATCAAGGCCACCCAGTGCCTCGGCCAACTCGCGCAGCACGGCCTGCACCACCCCGAAGCCGTCGCGCCGCGCGATCGTGTGTTCATCCATGTACAGCCGCTTGTTAACCTCCAACTGCAGCGAGTGCCGCTGCTCGGCGGGCCGGCCGTGCCTGCGCACGATCTCGACGCCTTTGTAGGGGTGGTTGACGCTCACCGTGTAGCCGCGGCTAAGGAGAAAGCGCTCGACGAATCGCGTGAGTTGCGGGTCGGCCGTCGCGCCGTCGCGATCGCCGATGACGAAGTCGGCATGCGCTAGGCCGGGGTGCTCGGTCGAGTAGGCCGCCGACACCGCCGGCATCGAGTGGCAGTTGACGTGGATGACGCGGCCGTGCCGGGCCACAGTCTCGGCGATGGCGGCGTCCAGCGCGGCGTGGTACGGCCGCCAGCAGGCGTCGATGCGGCGCGTCACCTCGGCGGGCGAGAGGCGGCGGTCGTAGATCGGCGTGCCGTCATCGAGCAGGCGCCAGACCAGCCCCTTGCCCAGGCGCACCTTAGGGCCGTCGCGCAGCGGGCCGGTCCAGGGTGCGTCGAGCAGCAAGGGGTCGATGTCGTCGAGGGCACGGTTGGCGTCGATGTAGCTGCGCGGGAAGCTGGCGTGCACCAGCGTCGCGCCGATGTCGGGCGCAAAGCCCCACAGCGCCTCGACTCCGGTGTCCTCGGCCACCCGCAGCGCAGCCAGCGACACGGCGTGGCCGAAGTCCTCGGGGTAGTGCGTGCCGCTGTGCGGCGAATCGAGGACGAGCGCGGAGTGGCCGGGCAGCACCGTCACGGGCGCCGGGCGGTCGGTCGGGAGCTTCATCGTCGCCTCAGTCGAGCTGGATCCCGGCGAAGCGGGCCGCCTCGCGCATGCGGTCGATCTCCATGCGGATCTGCAGGCCGAACTGCTGCGGGCTCTGCAGGTCGGACGGGTACAGGCCCTGCGCGGCCAGGCGCTCCTGCATGCCGGGCGCGCGCAGCGCCCTCTGCACGCCGGCATGCAGCCGCACCACCGCGGCGTCGGGCGTCCCGGCCGGCGCGACCAGGCCAAACCACGAGGGCAGGTTGTTGCCCGCCAAGCCTGCTTCGGCGAAGGTCGGCACGTCCGGCAGCACCTCGAGGCGCTTCGGCCACGAGACCGCCAGCGGCACGAGCCGGCCGGACTTGATGTGCGGCAGCGCGGAGGCAACCTGATCGAAGTACGCGTTCACCGTGCCGCCGATCACGTCCGTCACTGCCGGTGCGGCGCCCCGGTAGGGAATGTGGACCATGAAGGTCTGGGTCGAGCTCTTGAAGATCTCGGCCCACAGATGCCCGATGGTGCCGTTGCCCGGGGAGGCATAGACCAGCTTGCCCGGGTTGTCGCGCAGCCGCTTTAGGAAGGCCGGCAGGTCCTTCACGGCAAGCTGGGTGTTCACCACCAGCACCCCGGGCGCCTTCACCAGTTCGGCCACGGGCACGAAGCTCTTGTCGGCGTCGTAGGGCAGGCGCTTGTAGACCGCCGGGTTGACGCCGTGAGTCGATAGCGTCGCCACGCCGAGGGTCAGGCCGTCTGGCGCAGCGCGGGCGACCTCGGCCATGCCGATGGAACCCC
>JBIPMZ010000377.1:0-2911 GCA_044376165.1 Cyanobium sp. | reverse complement strand
TGCTTCGACAAAGTGGCGGAAGATCCCTGGGAGAATTGCTTAACCAGGTTGCCGGTGTTACAGTTCCGGGTGCAAATAATAACCTGGGTAGCAACCAAACCATCTCTATTCGAGGAGCATCTGCCGGTAATACATTGATCTTGATTGATGGCATTCCCGTGAATGATCCCTCCGTTATCAGCAATTATTTTGACATCAACCTGCTCAATACTGATCAAATAGAACGTATTGAAATTTTGAAAGGCGGTCATTCTACGCTTTACGGGTCAGATGCTGTTGCTGGTGTGATCAACATCATCTCCAGAAAAAACGATGCTGCTCAAAAACATCCTCAATGGAATGCATCACTAGCCGGAGGTAATTTTGCAACCCTGCGGTCTTCAGTTGGCGTTGTGGGTAAGACAAAATCAATGGACTATTCAGTACAACTCAGCTCTCACTATGCAGGCGGTTTCTCTGCAGCAAAAGATACTTCCGGATCTAGTCAATTCGATAACGATACTTATTTTCAACAAACAGCCCGTGCCCAGATAGGTGTCAAAACCGGCGAACGCTCTCGTCTTAGCGCCTCTTTCCTGTACAGTGGGTATACAGCAGATTTAGACGCGGGGGCTTTCAAAGATGAAAAAGATTTTACTGCCAATAATTTCAGTCGACAGTTCAATGTCGGCTGGAACCGGCAGGGGATCAAAACCAAGATGAATTTTCAATACCAATTCAACCAGGTAGATAGAAGCTACTTGGATGATTCTTTGTTTATCAGCAATCCTGCTGCCGCATATACCAACAGCAGTTACCGAGGCAGTACACATTTCGCTGAATTTTTCGTGAATCATACATTCCGTCAATGGGAATTACTCACAGGTATTGATTTCCGGCAACACAGCACCGTTCAGGATTATTTTTCGATAGGTGCTTGGGGGCCTTTTATACTTCCAACCCTGAAGGCCAACATGTCACAGATCAGTGGATACGCTTCGCTGCAGTTCCGTAAAAATAATTTCACTACCGAATTGGGCGGACGCATCAATCAACATTCCGTTTATGGAACCAATGGTACTTTTACATTTAATCCAGCTTATCGCTTGAGTGAACGAGTAAGAGTGTTCGGTAATTGGTACACTGCTTTTAAGACGCCAACTCTTTTTCAATTGTATGATCCCTTTGCTGGCAACAGTAACCTGACTCCTGAAAAAGGCTTGATCCAGGAACTCGGTATTGACTGGAATTCCTCCCAATCATTTCAAACGCGTGTGGTAGCTTTTCACCGGAACAGCAGAGAAACCATCATTTACTCGTATGATCCGATGGGTTGGTTGGGGAAATACCAGAATGCTAGCAGGCAGACCAACTATGGCGTCGAGGTAGAAGCCACCTGGAACATACGACCCATACAGTTCAGGGCCAATTATGCATTTACCGATGGAAGAACAACCGGTTCTTATGACGGCACCGGTGCCCCGCTGGGGAAGGACAGCAGTTATTTCAATCTATACCGTATTCCCAGGCACGCACTCAACTGGCAGGCAAGTTTTCAAAAGAATCAATGGACTATTCAATTGAGCGGACGTGTAGCTTCTGCACGGGAAGAATTTATCTTCGGGGCTCCCCCCATTACCATGAAGGGGTATGCCACCATTGATGTTTATACAGAATATCGAACAAAAAAGAAGGGACTTCGTTTTTTTGTAGACTTGCGCAACCTTACCAATACCCGCTACGAGGAAATACGTGGATACAATGCCAGAGGATTTACTGCAATTGCTGGTATTCTATGGGGTAGATAGCAGTCATCAGTGATTCGATCTTGAAGGCCGGGAGAATCCTAACTATTTGTCGAGGAAATAGATTTGACTTCTTAGTTATGCTATATCCCAATCATGTTATTTAGAAAATAATGCCTACCTGAAAAGCAATATTGCTGTTTTGGAAACGCTTACCTCCGATACCACCAACTTCTCCATTTCTGCTGGCCCAATCCAATTCGATAGAGGTTACCAATCCATATCCGTTTTTAAGTGGATGTTGGTACCCCAGGCCGAGTGTATATGAACTACCGATGGCAAATTGATGATCAAATTGGAGCAAGGATGAGGTTCGGTACTTCTGGGTAAATTGCGTTATGAAATTGTAATCACCCTGCAGAAAAAGCCCTTTCACTGCAGTTGGGTTGAAGGGGAAGTATTTGACTGTTACAGCCGTTCCCCAAAAATTAAAAAACATCTCCTGACCATTGTCGCCATTGGCCGCAGTGGCCCCCAACGCTTTGAACTTGAGTCCGAAATGCAGGTTATTAATGCTGCTAAATTTTCTGTATGCTGCCACCGAAGACAGTATGCCCCCACTATTGGAGAAATTTCCATTTTCGAACTTTTCTTTTAGTCCGGTAGAAAATTGGGTCGAGCCATAACCCATTTTTAGTTCTCCATAAGTAAAAGCATTGTTTTCCCATTTGTTGGACTGGCCGGTTGCTGTTTTGTTTTGCGCGTTGGCAACAGTTGAACTGATACATAGCCCGCAGAGTAGATAAATAGATAAGAATAGTTTCATTTTGTTACGTTTTGATTTCGGAACAAAATTTGTCTATTCCCGCTGCACCGGCGTACACCTATGTTAATTAATCCGTTAAATCAGCTTTTACTTTTTTTACTGCTGATCTGTCTTCTGATTCTGCTTAAAGATTGTGGCTTGATGTTCAGGTAGGAGGCAATGTAATGTTGGGGGATTCTTTCAAAAATTTTAGGTCTTTCTTTCATGAGTTGCAGGTACCTTTGTTCTGCATCTAGGGTTGTAAGCGTCTTGGTTTTTTGCCTGATACCTAAATAGGCGTTTTCGGCTAGAATACGACCCAGCCTCTCGAATTTGGGGATTTCTTCATATAGTTTCATCAGGTCATTTTTCTCAATACCCA
>JBIPMZ010000319.1:0-2929 GCA_044376165.1 Cyanobium sp. | reverse complement strand
CGCCGATCAACAGCCGTACGACGACGTTGGTGTCAAGCCTCCTCACGATCGTCTGACCTGCCTGCGGCAGCGGCGATGGCCTCCTCCATCTGCTCCAGGCTTAGGCAGCGATTGACCTTGGGGCGGTGGAGGAACAGGTCCTCCGGCTCGTACTTCGAGGGCACCAGCACCAGACGTCCCTGTCGGTCGATGCTGGCCTGCAGCCTGGCCCCGGGCGCCAGTCCGAGGGCATCCCGCAGCGGCCTGGGCAGGGTGAGCTGGCCTTTGGAGGTGAGCGTGACGGTGGTCATGGAATCACCGTAAGGCAATCCGCCTTACGCTCTGATCCTCCTGGTCGACTGGTTCTCGACACCGCTGGCGGAAGTGGAGCACTGGCGGGGGCGGCAGCCATCACAGTCGGCGAGGGGAAGAAGCGGAGCCCGCTGCCCCGGCCGTCTCGCCCCGGACCTGATCCAGCTCCTGCAGCCCTGAAGGTGGTGGCTGTCGTGAAGGTCTGCCGGGTGGCTATAGCCGAGGCCTGACGCGGGTGTCCCTCGCCTCTCTCGTGTTGGCCTCCTCTTCCCGCAGGGGCGAAATCCGCCAGTTGCTGGTGCACGTTTATCCCGGTGGCAGCAAGGCCCCTGGTGCTGAGCGCATCACGGTCTTCTATGGCCGTCGCGGTCGCCCGGTCAAAAAGGCCCGCTTCATCCCGGTTGAGCTGACCCATCAGTGGGCGCGCAAGCTGCAGGCCCAGCGCCTCGGCACCGTCTCGGTGCTCTGAGCCGGAGCCCAACGCAGCGACTCACTCCGCTGCCAGTTGCGCCCAGCTCTGCACGGAAGCGCCCCGAACACCACCCCACCCTGCTAATTCGGCTATTGGGCCCCTTGATTCCTTGCATACGACCCATCCGCCTTCCGATTCGATGCTGGCCTCGATCGAATGATGGCTGCCCAGGCTGCGGGGGGTGGTGGTGCGCATCCAGTCGCTGCTGTGGTCAGCCCCCATCGACTGGAGACGCCCAGCACCAGCGAAGACGCCCCGCCCGCCGTTATCAACCCGTTACAGAACCAGCAGGGCTTTTGCCTGTTAAAGGCAGGCCAATTATTTAAGCAAAAGTTTTGTTGCTAACATTTGCCGCTATCCGATCCTTGATCCAAGAACCGATGACCTCCGTGGATCCTCAATCAAGCCAGGGTTTAGCGAAGCCTTCACGGCCATCTCGGCTCAATCAATCAATCGGCCGCACCGCATTCGGTGTTGCTCTGCTGATGGCCTGCCTCCATGCGGGAGCATGCCTCCAGCGCTCAGCTTCAACTTCACTTTTACGGCCGCGGTGCCTAATTCTGGATCTCCGACGCTGGGGGTAACGGTCACAGGGATCGTTGATGGCTTTGTTGACAACCTCGGCGGCCAGAAATCAGGTCTTACGGTGACCATTGCTTCCGACGCAGGGCTGAAGGCAGCAACTGTGCTGGGTAAAACGGTTGACCCTGCCGGTCGAACTACAACCAATGCAAGGGATAGGGCATCGCTCCTGGTACCCAGCGGCTGAATCCCCAGGCCAGGACGACCAACAGCACAGATCCGGTTAGCACCGGAAAGAGAAGAAAGGGCCAGCCCATCCCGAAAAAGGCCGCCAGAAAGGCCATGCCTCCAGCGGGTGGATGGAGGCAGCGCAGTTGCTGGCCCAACAAAATCGTCAGACCCACGGCCAGAGCCAGCACCAGAGGCCCCTGGCCGAAGAGAGAGACCAGAGCCACACCCAGGAAGCCGCCGAGGGTATTGCCCACCACGACATTGCGGGGCTGCGCCAGTGGGCTGCTTGGGTAGCCAAAGAGCAAAACGGAAGAGGCCCCAAGGGGAGCGACGATCAACACATGGCCGCTCCAGGCTGAGAGCAGAGCGAGCAATCCCACGGCCATCAGGCCGCCAAGGGATGTCACTCCGATCTGGGAGAGCCGGAAGCGCGGCTGCACTTTGCGTCCACGGCGGCGTTCGCGCCGCTGCAGCACGGCGGCCCGTCTCAGAAGCCTGCCGATGGATGCCATCCCCTCCTTTGACTAAGCTCCAGCAGTCTGGGGAAGGCACGCTCCAGGCGTGGAAGCGTCACTGACGTTCTCGCTCCTGTGCAGTCTGCGCCCAGGCATTAGGCAGAGAGCACAGCCCGCGATGGGGTGCTCACTCCACGACAGCCGCGATGGGTCATGGCATCTGCCCCCTCTGCTCCCCCTTTTACCAGCACCACCGCTGCCGCGACGGCCGGAGCGCCTGAGGACCGCTACTCCGGACAGCCCGGCACCGCGTCCTGGCCGATCACAGCCACGTGCGGCTGGGCGCGCCGAGATGAAGCGGATCGGGCAGGCCGGGTGGCGTGATTGCCAGATCCCCGGGCCTGCCCACCCTCAGTAGGCTCACCCCCCATCCGCCGCAGCTGCTTCCGGGCAGACCCGATCGGCAGCTTTGCGGGCATCACTCAGCACTTGCAACAGCACCCGCGGCGACTCTTTGAGCAGCTCCACCCAGTGGCCCAGATAGGCGGCGTGATTGGCCATGGCACTGCCGATCTCGAGGCGATCGCCGAGGAGCACGGCGCCCAGCTCGGCCACCAGCTCCTCGCGGGCATAGGCCCGGCCGCCATCGCCCCCTTCCCCCATGCCGCCGGAGAGATCGCGGGCCAGCCGGGAGCTGTGGCCCGTGGAATGAATCGCCTCATGGGCCCAGGTGGCATAGAGGGCCCCTGCCGAGTGGAAGGCGGTGCGATCAGGGAGCTGGATGCAATCGGGCACCGGCAGGTAGCAGGCCCGATCACCCGCGAAGCTCACGGGCACCGGCCAGCGGCTGAGCACCGCCTCTGCCTCAGCCAGCCGCTCCGGCTCGGGACGCAGCACAGCCCCCTCGGCCTGGCGGCGCTTCTGGATCAGCGCCTCCAGAGCCTCGCCTTCCAGATCG
>JBIPMZ010000057.1:0-11008 GCA_044376165.1 Cyanobium sp. | reverse complement strand
CCGCCGCGCCATGGTGGCTGAACCAGCGCCGACTGGCCGCCAGGGCGCCGGGGGTCAACCCCAGCCAGCTGCCGTGGCTCCGGGCGAAGGCCTCCAGCCGCCGCTCGTTCACCAGCCGGCCCAGCCCGTACCAGCACCAGGCCCCCAGCACGCTGCCCAGCAGGCCCGCCAGGATCACCGGCCCCAACTCCAGACGCCCCTCATGCACGAGGAAACCGGCGAAGGGCAGGATCAGCTCCGCCGGCATCGGGGCCACCACCGTCTCCAGCAGCATCGCCAGGGCGATGGCTCCGTAGCCCCACACCGGGTGGGCCTCCGCGGCTTGGCCGAGCAGGCGGGGCACCGCTGTGAGCAGGTCGGGCATGGCGGGGCTCAGGCGTCGCTGTGGCTGCGGCGCCGCAGCTGGCGCACCACCTTCTCCAGTTCGAGGTATAGGAAGAACAGGGCGCTCACCCCTACGCAGAGGGCCAGATCCCGCGGCGGCAGCGGGGAGGTGCCGAAAAAGCTGGAGAGTACCGGCACATAGAGCAGGGAGAGCTGCAGCAGGGAGGTGAGCACCACCGCCCCGAGCAACCAGGGGTTGGAGAAGGGATTCACCTGCCAGAGGGGCAGCTCGCTGCGGGCGGCGAGGGCATGGCCCATCTGCGCCAGGCAGAGGGTGGTGAACACGATGGTTTTCCAGTCGAGGCCCTGGCGATGGGCGTAGAGCATCAGGCTGATCACAAAGATCGCAAAGACAACGCCGATGCGCAGGATGTAGCGGCCGATGCCGCGGGCGAAGATCGATTCCCCGGGCTGGGCCGGTGGCCTGTCCATCAGCCCGGCCTCGGCGGGCTCCAGGGCGAGGGCCAGGGCCGGCACCCCGTCGGTGACCAGGTTCATCCAGAGAATTTGCAGGGGGGTCATCGGCACCCCCACCAACCCCACCAGCGGCGCCGCGGCGATCGTGATCAGCTCGCCGACGTTGCTGCCGAGGATGTATTTGACGAAGCGGCGGATGTTGGCATACACGAGACGACCCTCCTCCACCGCATTCACGATGGTGGCGAAGTTGTCGTCGAGCAGCACCATGTCGGCGGCCTCCTTGCTCACCTCCGTGCCGGTGATGCCCATCGCCACGCCGATGTGCGCCTGCTTCAGGGCGGGGGCGTCGTTGACCCCGTCGCCGGTCATCGCCACCACCTCGCGGCGGGCCTGCAGGGCGCGGACGATGCGCAGCTTCTGATCCGGCGGCACCCGGGCGAAGACGCTGCAGTGGCCCACCCGCTCCTGCAGGCCGGCATCGTCGAGGCCCTCCAGCTCCCGGCCGATCGTCACCGTGCCGCCGGCGTCCGCCAGGCCGATCCCCGTGGCGATCGCCCGGGCGGTGAGGGGATGGTCGCCGGTGATCATCACCGGGCGGATGCCGGCGTGGCGGCAGCGGGCCACCGCCTCCGGCACCTCGGGCCGGGCGGGATCGAGCTGGGCCATCAAGCCCAGCAGCACCTGGCGTTCCAGCTCCCGCTCCGGGCTGGGGTGGTGGGGGGCGCAGGCGAAGGCCAGCACCCGCAGCCCGCTGGCGGCGAGTTCGCGGGCCTGCTCGAGCCACCACTGGCGCTGGCTTTCCCGCAGGGTCGCGACGCCGCTGCCGTCGAGCCAGCGGTCGCAGGTGGAGAGGATCACCTCCGGCGCCCCCTTGCTGAGCAGCAGCAGCGTGGAGCCGGCGGCCACCTCGGCGAGGGGCGCCTGGAGTTGGCCGTGGGGATCCGCCACCCACACCGCCATCAGCTGCCGCTCGGAACTGAAGGGGATCTCGGCCCGGCGGGGGTAGCGCTCCTTGAGGTCGAAGCCATCGAGGCCCGCCTTGGCGGCCACCACCACGAGCGCACCCTCGGTGGGATCCCCGAGGATCTCCCAGCCGCTGCCGTTCTGGCGCTGGAGTTCCGCGTCGCTGCAGAGGGTGCCGGCGGCGAGCAGCAGCTCGCGACCCCCCGCCACCAGGCCCGGCTGGGCACCGGGGGGGGGCGGCAGCGGTCGGGAGGTGAAGCCACCCACGGGCTCGTAGCCCTGCCCGTCGACGCGCACCGCCTCGGTGCCGCAGCGCAGCTCCTCCACCACCTGCCGGTTTTGGGTGAGGGTGCCGGTCTTGTCGGAGCAGATCACCGTGACCGACCCGAGGGCCTCCACCGCCGGCAGGCGGCGGATCAGGGCGGCGCGCTGCACCATCCGCTGGGTGCCGATCGCCAGGGTGACGGTGATCACGGCCGGCAGCCCCTCCGGCACGATCGCCACCGCCATGGAGAGCGCCACCTCCAGCAGGTTGAGCAGCGGCTGCTTCATCAGCAGCCCCAACCCCATCACCACCGCCACCAGGGCGAGGGCGGAGCCGACGAGCACGTTGGCCAGGCCGTCCAGCCGCTCCTGCAGGGGGGTCGACTCGCCGCCTGCCGTGCTGATCAGCTCCGCGATCTGCCCCAACTCGGTGGCCATGCCGGTTTCGGTGACCACCGCCAGGCCGCGGCCCCGGGCCACCTCGGTGCCCTGGAACAGGCAATTGCGGCGATCCAGCACCGGCGTGCTGCGTTCATGCACCAGGTCGGCCTGCTTGCCCACCACCTCGGCCTCGCCGGTGAGGGCCGCCTCCCGCAGCCCCAGCTCGGCCACCTCCAGCAGCCGGCCGTCGGCGGGCACCCGATCGCCGGCCTCCAGCCGGATCAGATCGCCGGGCACCAGCTGTTCGCTGCCGATCCGCTGCCACTGGCCGTCGCGGCGCACCTGCACCAGCGGCTGGGCCATCTGCCGCAGGGCCAGCAGGGCCTGCTGGGCCCGACTCTCCTGCAGGTAGCCCAGCAGGGCGTTGAGCAGCACGATCAGCACGATGGCGATCGCGTCCTTCGGGAACTTCTGCTCCACCACCGCTACGCCGGCGGAGACAGCGGCGACCGCCAGGAGCAGGATCAGCATCACATTGCTGAATTGGTCCCAGAGGATGCGCAGCTTGCTGCGCCCCGCCGCCAGCTCCAGGCGGTTGGGTCCGTGGCGCTCCAGCCGCCGCGCCACCTCGGCGCTGCTCAACCCCTCGCCGCTGGCCTCCAGCCGCCCCAGGCATTCCGCCGGCGTCAGAGCATGCCACTCCCGCGGCAGTGGCGGCGCGGGTGTTGCGGGGGGCAGCGGCGGCGCGGCGGGAGGCATCAACGGGAAAGGAAATGGGGTGAACCTAGGGCCTCAGCCGGGAACCCGTAGCTTGCGGATGGTTCCCCGCGCGCCGACGGCATGCTCCGTGTGTCCTTTCTGGAAGCGCTGCAGCAAACCCTGATCGGCCGGCCGCTGCCCACCAGCGCCCACAGCGAGGAGCGGTACAACAATGCCGAGGCCCTGGCGATCCTCAGCTCCGACGCCCTCTCCTCGGTGGCCTACGCCACCCAGGAGATCGTGCTGGTGCTCGGCATGGCCGGCGCTGCGGCCCTCTCCGCCACGCTGCCGATCACGGCGTTGATCGTGGGCCTGATGCTGATCGTGGCCACCAGCTACCGGCAGACGATCCAGGCCTACCCCCACGGGGGCGGCTCCTACCGGGTGTCGCAGGAAAATCTGGGGGCGATTCCGGGCCTGGTGGCGGGCGCCTCCCTCTCGATCGACTACGTGCTCACGGTGGCGGTGAGCGTGGCGGCGGGGATCGCGGCCCTCACCTCCTACTTCCCGGCCCTGGAGGCCGAGCGGGTGCCCCTCTGCCTGGTGGCGGTGCTGCTGGTGATGGTGGCGAACCTGCGGGGGGTGAGCTCCAGCGCCAGGCTGCTGAGCGTGCCCACCTACCTCTTCATGGGGATGGTGGTGACGCTGCTGCTGGCCGGCGGGATCCGCGCCGCCGCCGGGGAACTGCATCCCCTGGCCACCGCGGTGCAGCAGAGCCAGCTGGAGGCCGGCCACGGCGGTCACCTGACGGCCCTCACCCCCCTGCTGCTGATGCGGGCCTTCAGCTCCGGCTGCGCCGCCCTCACCGGCATCGAGGCGATCAGCGACAGCGTGGCGGCCTTCAAGCCGGTGGAATGGCGCAACGCCCGCCGGGTGCTCACGGTGATGGTGCTGATGCTGGCGCTGATGTTCAGCGGGATCAGCGCCCTGGCCCACCGCACCGGGCTGGTGTTCGTGGAGAACGGGCCCACCCTGCTGTACCAGCTGGGGGAGCGAATCTTCGGCAACGGCCCCCTGCTGGCGCTGCTGCAGCTGGCCACCCTGCTGATCCTGCTGCTGGCGGCCAACACCGCCTACGCCGACTTCCCGCGGCTGGCGGCGTTCCTCGCCCGGGACGGCTACATGCCCCGCCAGCTGGCGTCCCTGGGGGACCGGCTGGTGTTCAGCAACGGCATCTACGCCCTGAGCGGCTTCGCGGCGCTGTTGCTGATCACCACCAACGGCAGCGTCAGCCGCCTGATCCCCCTCTACGCGGTGGGGGTGTTCCTCAGCTTCACCCTCTCCCAGGCGGGGATGGTGGTGCACTGGTGGCGGCTGCGGGGCCGGGGCTGGCAGGGGAAGGCGCTGGTGAACGGCGTGGGCTGCGGGATCACCGCCCTGGTGGGGGTGGTGTTGCTGGTGACCAAGTTCACCCAGGGGGCGTGGCTGGTGGTGCTGGCGATTCCGCTGCTGATCGCGATGTACCTGCGCATCCACACCCACTACGCGCATGTGGCGCGGCGGCTGCGGCTGGCGCGGGATGTGCGGCTGAAGCTCCCGGCGGCGCCGGCCTCCGGCGGAACCCCCACGGTGGTGCTGGTGGGCCAGCTGCACCGCGGCACGTTCGAGGCGATCCGCTTCGCCCGCACCATCGCCAGCGATCTGGTGTGCGTGTACGTGGATCTGACGGGTGGGGAGACCACGCAGGCGTTTCAGGCCAACTGGCAGCGGCAGGTGCCGGAGGTGCGGCTGGAGGTGCTGGAGTCGCCCTACCGGTCTTTGGTGGCGCCGGTGAGCGACTTTGTGCGGGAGTTTGAGCGCCAGCACCGCAAGGACAGCAATCGCTTTTGCGTGGTGGTGCTGCCGGTGTTCGTGACCCGGCACCGCTGGGAAAACCTGCTGCACAACCAATCGACGATCCTGCTGCGCAACGCGCTGCGGGCCCAGGGGACGCGGGTGGTGACGACGGTGGGCTTCTATCTCTGAAGTTCTGCCCGCCGCCCCCATGCGCACGTTCCTTGAGGTCGCCGCCACGCTGCCGGGCCTGATCACCCTGCTGGTGTTCGCCGGCGCGATCGCCCTGTTCATCAGCGGCGCCCTGGCACCGGAGGTGGTGGGCCTGCTGGCGGCGGCCCTGCTGGTGGCCTTCCGGGTGCTCACCCCCGAGGAGGCGGTGCAGGGTTTCGGCAGCCCCGCCCTGATCACCTTGATCGGCCTGTTCGCGGTCTCCGCCGGCCTGTTCCGCAGCGGCGGCCTCGACCGGTTGCGGGCCCTGATCGGCTCGGAGGCGGTGCGCAGCCCCCGCCGCATGATCGCCCTGCTGGTGGGGGTGGTGGCCCCGGTGTCGGGCTTCATCCCCAACACCCCGATCGTCGCCACCCTGCTGCCGGTGCTGGAGAGCTGGTGCCACCGCCACCGCGTCTCCCCCTCGAAGGTGTTGCTGCCCCTCTCCTTTGCCACCGTGCTGGGGGGAACGATCTCCCTGCTGGGCACCTCCACCAACCTGCTGGCCAGCGATGTGAGCCGTCAGCTGGGCTATGGCTCGCTGGAGCTGTTCAGCTTCACCGCCATCGGCATCCCGGTGTGGCTGCTGGGCAGCGCCTACATGCTCTGGGCCAGCGATCGGCTCCTGCCAGACCGGGGCCTGGATCAGGACGACCTGCTGGGCGCCCTGGCCCGGGAGGGCTATCTCACCGAGGTGCTGATCCCGGAGGGTTCGGAACTGATCGGTCAGAGCCTCCACGCCAGCCGCCTGCAGCGCCGCTTCGATGTGGACGTGCTGGAGCTGCAGCGGGGGCGGGAGATCTACGGCGCCCCTCTGGCGGAGCGGGTGTTGGCGGGGGGCGACCGGCTGGTGCTGCGCTGCAACCGCGAAACGCTGCTGCGCCTCCAGCAGGAGCGCACCGTGGTGCTCTCCCCCGCGGGCGACCAGGAGGAGGCGATCGAGGAGCTCTCCCGACCGGAGGTCACCACCCAGCGGATTGTGGAGGTGCTGCTGCCCAACGGCTCCACCTTGGTGGGCGCCAGCCCCCGCGACCTGCGCTTCCGGCAGCGGTACAACGCCACCTTGATGGCAGTGCGGCGGGGCAACCAGGTGCTGCGGGAACGGCTCGGCCGGTTGGTGCTGCAGGCGGGCGATGTGCTGCTGCTGCAAGCGCCGGTGGATGCGATCCGCGGCATGCAGGCCAACAACGACCTGGTGCTGCTGGACGAGCTGGAGAAAGACCTGCCCACCACCAACCGCAAATGGGTGGCGGTGATCGTGGCGGCCCTGGTGATCCTGCTGCCGCTGCTGAAGCTGCTGCCCCTGCTGGCGGCGGTGCTGCTGGCGGTGGTGATCATGGTGGCCAGCGGCTGCCTGCGCCCCGGCGAGCTGCAGCGCTCGGTCCGCTGGGATGTGATCCTGCTGCTGGGGTCGCTCTCCTCCTTCTCGGTGGCGATGCAGAAGACGGGCCTGGCGGAGGCCCTGGCGGGCGACCTGCTCCAATCCCTGCAGGGCTGGCCGGCCTATGCGGTGTTGCTGGTGGTGTTTGTGTTGGCCCAGCTGTTCACCGAGGCCCTGAGCAACGGCACCACGGTGGTGTTGCTGATGCCGATCGCCACGGAGATCGCGAAGGGGCTTTCGCTGCCGCCGATGGCCTTCATCTACGCCATCTTGTTTGCTGCCAGCCAGAGTTTCCTCACGCCGATCGGCTATCAAACCAACCTGATGGTGTTCGGCCCGGGCCGCTATCGCTTCCTCGACATGACGCGCTACGGAGCGCCCCTTACCCTAGGTTTGGCGGTGCTGGTGCCCTGGCTGCTCTGCCGCCGTTTCGGGCTCTGAAGCCGCGGGGTCGCGGTGGCGGCGATGGCGCAGGGAATCGAAGAAGGAGAGGGTGAGGAGCAGCAGGCCGATCAGGCCGGTGAGCCATTCCGGCACCGCCAGGCCGTGTTGGCGGAGCAGCACGCCGGCGAGCATGAGCAACCCGAGGGCACCGATGGCGTAGTGCGCCCCGTGCTCCAGGAACACCAGCTGGTCGAGGGCCTTCTCGCGGCTGAGCAGCAGGGTGAGGGAGCGGATGAAGAGGGCGCCGAGGCCGAGGCCCACCATGATCAGCACCAGGTTGGCGGTGATCGCGAAGGCGCCGATGGTGCCATCGAGGCTGAAGGAGGCGTCGAGCAGCTCCAGGTAGAGCAGGCTGGCCAGGCCACCGCCCGCCGCCGCGCGCACGCTGGCCTGGTCTTCGTCGCCGCAGGCCTGCGCCAGGGAGGTGCTCAGGAGCTGAAGCACCAGGCCGATCACCCCGGCGATCATCACGTCGGCCCGCTGCGGGGGGGGAAGGGCCAGATCGAGGGTCACCAGGAGGGCGAGGGCCAGGGCTACCTCCAGGGCCTCGATGCGACCGGCCCGGCTGAGGCGCTGCTCCAGGGGCCGCAGCCAGTGGAGGGTTTTGGCTTCGTCGAGGAAGTAGCGCAAGAAGACCATCAGCAGGAACATGCCGCCGAAGGCGAGGATGCGAGGCTCCGCGAGCTCCAGCAGCTCGCGGTAGCGCTGCGGATGGTGGAGGGCGGCCTCCAGGGCCGTGGGCAAGCTGACGCCACCGGCCAGGGCCACCATCAGCAGGGGTCCGGCGAAGCGCACGCCGAACACCGGGATCACCAGACCCCAGGTGAGGAAGAAGCGCTGCTGCGCCGGGGTGAGCCGCTCGAGCACCCGGGCGTTGACGATGGCGTTGTCGAAGGAGAGGGAGACCTCCATCAGCAGCAGCACCAGGGTCACCCAGGCGGCCTGGGGCCCTTGCCAGCCCAAAACAACCGCCAGAGCCACCGCGCAGCTGGCGAGGGGGAAGAGCAGGTAGCGCAGGGTCCGCCGCGGCAGGGAGGGCAGCATCGGCTGGCTCGGGGGATTCCCCATGATCCTCGTCGGGTGGCCTGACAATCCTGAGGGCCGCCCTCAGGACCGCGGCGGCTCCTCCCCCGGCAGGCGCGCCTCGAAGCGCTCCAGCAGCTTGGGCAGCAGCAGGGTGATCGCCAGGAGGAGCAGGGCGCCGAGGCCAAACTCCACCACCCCCTTCACCATCCGCTCAAAGGGAATCCAGCGGCCCCCGAGCCAGGCCAGGGAGACCATCGTGAAGGCCCAGAGGCAGGCTCCGGCGGCATTGCAGAGGAGGAAGCGGCGGTAGGGCATGCCCACCGCCCCGGCCATCGGCCCGGCGATCACCCGCAGCACCGCCACAAACCGACCGAGCAGCACCGACTTGCCGGCATGGCGCAGAAACGAGGCGCGGAGGACCTCCATTTGCTCGGGGCTCTGGCGCAGCACCGCCCCGACCCGCAGCAGAAATGACCAGCCGGCGCGGCGGCCGACCCAGTAGCCGATGTTGTCGCCCAGGATCGCGCCGGAGGCGGCGGCGGCAATCACCCCGAGCCCGTGCAGCTGGCCGCTGCCGGCGGCGTAGCCCCCCAGGAGGGTGACGGTCTCGCCGGGCAGGGGCACGCCGGCATTTTCCAGCAGCATCGCCGCAAAGATGACGCCGTAGCCCCAATGCTGCAGCCACTGCCGGAGGGTGTCGGGATCGAGGGCGCCGTCGAACAGGACCGGGGGGCGATGGAGGGATTCAGAGGCTACCGGTTCCCTTGGGCAGCGCGGCCTCCGGGCCGCGGCGGCGCTGCTGCCGCCAGTGCAGCACCGACCAGGTGAGGAAGGCGAGCAGCAGGGGCAAGGCCAGGGTGAGCAGGGCCAGCCGGTAGGCCTCCACGAAGGTGGGGGCCTGGTTGAGCAGCAGCTGCTCGCCGAGGTAGAGGCCGTAGAGGCCCACCAAGATGCCGCCCTCCAGGCGGGAGATCACCCCCTGGGTCCAGAAGATCGGCAGGCAGGCGATGGTGGTGAGCACCATGATCGGGAAATCGCGGTTGATCATCACCGGATCCACCAGCAGCCCATCGCCGGAGACGGAGGCGCAGAGGCCGAGGATCACCAGCTGGTTGAGCAGGTTGCTGCCCACCACGTTGCCGATTGCCAGGTCGGCCTTGCCCCGGTAGGCGGCCACCAGGGAGGTCACGAGTTCTGGCATGGAGGTGCCGGCGGCCACGATCGTCAGGCCGATCACCGTCTGGCTCACCCCCAGCGCCAGGGCCGCGCCGGTGGCGCCGCGCACCAGCAGCTGGGAGCCCACCACCAGCAGCACGAGGCCGGCGGCGAGGCGGGCCAGGGCGACGGGGGCGCTGCTGCGCTCGTCGGAGAGGTCGTCCCCCTGCTCGTCGGGGTTCTCGCCGGCGGTGCGCATCTCCCAGATCACGTTCATCACCGTGCCGGCGAGCAGGGCCAGGCCCGCCTGCCAGGTGAGGCGACCGCCGGAGGCCATGCCCCAGGTGGCCATCGACACCCCCAGGAGGAGGGGAACATCGCGACGCACCAGGCGGCTGCGCACCCGCAGGGGCATCACCAGGGCGCTCATGCCGAGCACCACGAGCACGTTGAAGATGTTGCTGCCGACGATGTTGCTGACGGCGATGGCGTCTTCACCCTTGAGGGTGGAGAAGAAGCTGACAAACAGCTCGGGGGCGCTGGTGCCGAGCGACACCACCGTGAGGCCGATGACGATCTGGGGGATGCCGAGCAGGAGGGCCACGGCGGTGGAGCCGGCCACAAACAGTTCCCCTCCCCCGAAGAGGATGAGGATGCCGCCGAGGATCAGGGCCAGGTCGATCAGGAAGGGCATGGGAGGGGGTGGCTGGCGGGATTCTGGCGCTCCGGTGCACGGGGCGGCCGTTCCCGGCAGACTGGCCGCCAGCGGAGGGGGAAGCCAGGGATGAATCGGCGGCACCAGGAGGGGCACAACACCCATCGCATCGGCTGGCTGCGGGCGGCGGTGCTCGGGGCGAACGACGGCACGATCTCGGTGGCCAGCCTGGTGGTGGGCATCGCGGCGGCGGGCACGGGCCGGGACGCGATCCTGCTGGCGGCGATCGCGGCCAGTGTGGCCGGAGCGATGTCGATGGCGGCGGGGGAGTTTGTGTCGGTGCAATCGCAGGCGGATACGGAACGGGCGGATCTGGCGCGGGAGCGGCAGGAGCTGGTGGAAGACCCGGCCGGGGAGCTGGCGGAGCTGATCGGCATCTATGAGGAGCGGGGCCTGAGCCCCGGGCTGGCTCGGCAGGTGGCCGAGGCGATGACGATGCACGACGCCCTGGAGGCCCACGCCCGCGATGAGCTGGGTCTGAGCGAGGTGCTGCGGGCCCGGCCGGTGCAAGCGGCCCTGGCGTCCGCCGGCAGCTTCGGGGTGGGGGCGCTGGTGCCGCTGGCGGCGATCCTGTGGAGCCCGATGGGGGAGCTGGGGTCCGTGACCACGCTCAGCGCCCTGGCGGCGCTCACGGGTCTGGGGGCAGCGGCGGCCTGGGCGGGGGGAGCGCCGCTGCTGCGGGGCGGCCTGCGCATGCTGTTTTGGGGAGCCTTGGCGATGGGGCTGACGGCGCTGGTGGGCCGCCTGTCGGGCGCGATGATCTGAACCCCGCCCCGCCGCTCCGTGGCGATGGGGTTCGCCCGGCCCGATGACGCCCGAGACCCTCCGCCTGCGCCGCCCCGACGACTGGCATGTGCACCTGCGGGATGGGCCGATGCTGCAGGCGGTGGCCCCTGCCACGGCGCGCACCTTCGCACGGGCGATCGTGATGCCCAACCTTCAGCCGCCGATCACCAGCGTGGCGGCGGCGCGGGCCTACCGGGAGCGGATCCTCGCGGCGGTGGCGGCGGAGGCCGGGCCGCCTGGCGCCGGGGCTCCGCCGCCAGCGCGGGCCTTCGAGCCCCTGATGACCGCCTACCTCACCGACGACAGCGACGCGGCGGAGCTGGAGCGGGGCCAGGCCGAGGGGGTGT
>JBIPMZ010000056.1:0-11013 GCA_044376165.1 Cyanobium sp. | reverse complement strand
GAACCCTCCCGGCATCTGGAGACCACCGCCAGCCTCGACGCCCGCAAGATCCGCTTCGAGATCAACCGCCTTGAGCTGCCGATGGGAGTGCAGGGCACCTTCGGGATCATCCGCCACCCGGGCGCCTCCCTGGCGGTGCCGGTGCTCCCCGACGGGCGGGTGGTGCTGTTGCGCCAATACCGCTTCGCCGTCCAGAGCCGCATCCTGGAGTTTCCGGCCGGCACCCTCGATGAAGGGGAAGATCCGCTCACCACGATGGAGCGGGAGCTGCAGGAGGAGGCGGGGTATCGCGCCGACCGCTGGGATCCGCTCGGGGTGATGCTCCCCTGCCCCGGTTACTCCGACGAGGTGATTCATCTGTTCCTCGCCCGCGAGCTCACGCCCCTGGAGAAACCGCCGGCCGGCGATGACGACGAAGACCTGGAGGTGCTGGTGCTGGAGCCCACCGCCCTCGACGCGGTGCTCGCCAGCGGCGAGGAATATCTCGACGGCAAGAGCCTGGCGGCCTGGTTTCGGGCCCGCCAGGTGCTGGGGCTCTGAGGGGAGCGATGGCAACGCCGACGAGCTCCGAGCGCTGGTTGTTCTGGCACCGGCGCGACTTGCGCCTGGCCGACAACCTCTCCCTGGCGAAGGCGGCGGCCGCCACCCCGGCGGTCACCGGCGTGTTTGTGCTCGATCCGGCGATCCTCGCCGCCGCCGACCTGGCGCCGGCCCGGTTGTGGTTCCTGAGCGAGAGCCTGAAGGAGCTGGCGGCGGGCTGGCGCCAGGTCGGCAGCCGGCTGGTGCTGCTGCGGGGGGATCCCGCGGAGCTGCTGCCGCGGTTGGCCCTGGCGGTGGGAGCGCAGGCGGTGGCCTGGAACCGCGACGTGGAGCCCTACGGGCGCGCGCGGGATCAGCGCGTGGCGAAGGCCCTGCAGGCGGAGGGCTGCCGGGTGGAGGTGGCCTGGGATCAGCTGCTGGTGGAGCCGAGCGCCCTGCGCACCGGCGCCGGCGACCCCTACCGGGTTTATGGACCATTCCTGCGCAACTGGCGCGGCCAGGTGGCCCGCCGCACGGCGCTCGGGGCGGCGCTGGACGGCGGCCTGGAGCCGGCGGGCGCCCCCCGCTCCCTCCGCGACCTGACCCCCGACGCCCTGCCCCGCCCCGATCTCTGGGCCGCCCTGCCGTCGCTGGAGGCGGTGCCCAGCGAAGCGGAGCTGGCGGCGGCCACCGGGCGGGCCCCCTTTGCGGGCGCCCCCCGCTGCCCCTGCCGCCCCGGTGAGGCGGCGGCCCTCGCCCAGCTGGAGGCCTTCGCGGCCGGAGCGCTGGGCCGCTACGAACCGGACCGCAACGCGCCGGGCCTGGCGGGCACCTCCGGCCTCTCGGCCGCCCTCAAGTTCGGCACCCTCAGCCCCCGCCAGGCCTGGGCTGCCGCGCGTGAGGCGCTGGCGGGCGCCGGCAGCGAGGAGGAGCGGCAGGCGATCGGGGTGTGGGAGCAGGAGCTGGCCTGGCGCGAGTTCTACCAGCAGGCCCTGTTCCACTTTCCCGAACTCGCCGAGGGTCCCTACCGGCCCCAGTGGCGCCACTTCCCCTGGGAGAACGATGCGGCGCGGTTCGAGGCCTGGTGCGAGGGGCTCACCGGTGTGCCGATCGTCGATGCGGCGATGCGCCAGCTGAAGGAGAGCGGCTGGATGCACAACCGTTGTCGCATGATCGTGGCCTCCTACCTGGTGAAGGATCTGATCGTCGACTGGCGCTGGGGTGAGCGGCAGTTCATGGCCCACCTGGTGGATGGCGACCTGGCGGCCAACAACGGCGGCTGGCAGTGGAGCGCCAGCAGCGGCATGGATCCCAAACCCCTGCGCATCTTCAACCCCACCACCCAGGCGGCCCGCTTCGATCCGGAGGCCACCTACATCCGCACCTGGCTGCCGGAGCTGGCGCACGTGGCCACGGAAGATCTGCTCAGCGGCCGAATCGGGGCGCTGGAACGGCGCGGCTACCCCGAGCCGATTGTGGATCACAAGCAGCAGCAGGCGCGCTTCAAGGCCCTGCACGCCTCCCTGCCGCGGGGCTGAGGCGGGCGGGGCGCTGGGAGACCCCACCAGCCCCGTGGCGCGCCGCCTCAGGCCGCGATGGCGGCGGCCGGGGCGGCCACCAGCAGGCGGCGCAGCACGGTGATCACCTGGTCTTGCTGGGCCTCGGAGAGTTCCGGGAAGATCGGCAGGCTGAGCACCTCGGCGCAAAGCCGCTCGGTCACCGGCAGGCTGCCGGGCCCATAGCCCAGGCCGGCGTAGGCGGGCTGGCGGTGAATCGGGATCGGGTAGTAGATGATCGTGCTCACGCCAGCCTCCAGCAGGCGCTGCTGGAGCCAGTCGCGGCAGCAGGCCTCCGGCAGGCCGTAGGCGGCGCTGTCGGCGGCGGGGGTGCAGGCTCCCGCGCAGGCGGCGCCCGCCTGGGGGCAAACGGGTACGCGCACCACGAACTGGTTCCAGCTGTGCCCCTCCGGGCCGGCCTCCGCCGGGTGGAGACCCTCCAGACCGGCGAGGCCCTCGCGGTAGCGGGCGGCGATGGCGCGGCGCCGCGCCACCCAATCGGGCAGGTGGGGCAGCTTGACCCCCAGCACCGCCGCCTGGATGGCGTCGAGGCGGCTGTTGTAGCCCAGATCGGTGTGCAGGTAGCGGCGCGGCATGCCGTGCACCGCCAGCTCCCGCATCCGCTGGGCCAGCTCGGGATCGCGGCACACCACCGCGCCCCCGTCCCCGGCGGCGCCGAGGTTTTTGGTGGGGAAGAAGCTGAAGCACCCCACATCCCCCCAGCTGCCCACCGGCCGGCCCGCCCAGCTGGCACCGCTGGCCTGGGCGCAGTCTTCGATCACCCGCAGGCCGTGGGCGGTGGCGATCGCCTCGATCCGCTCCATGTCCACCGGCCGGCCGAACAGGTGCACCGGCAGCAGGGCGCGGGTGGCGGGGGTGATGGCCGCCTCGATCCGCTCGGGGTCGATCAGATAGGAGCTCTCCTCTACATCGGCGAACACCGGCGTGGCCCCCACGGAGCTGATCGCTTCGGCGGTGGCGAAGAAGCTGAAGGAGCTGGTGATCACCTCGTCGCCGGGGCCGATTCCCAGGCCCCGCAGGGCCAGCACCAGGGCGTCGGTGCCGCTGTTGCACCCCACGGCGTGGGGGACGCCGCAGGCGACCGCGAAGGCCTGCTCAAACGCGGTGATGCTGCCGCCGCCGATGTATTGACCGCTGCGCAGGACCGCTAAAACTGCGGAATCCAGGCTGTCGCCGAGCTGCCGCAGCTGTTCGCTGAGACTGAAAGGAGGCACGTTCATCGGGCAACCTTACGCCTCACATCCTGGTTTGCGACTGCCGCCGGCCCACTCCGGCTCCCGGCCGGGGTGCCATTTGATGTTGCAGCCGATCGAAGCGGTCTGCTCCGGGAGCGCCGGCTCCCCCGCCAGCACGGCCGAGAGGGCAGCCCGCAGGTCGCGGCCGTCGAGGGGCACGGCGTTGCCCGGCCGGCTCCCATCCAGCTGGCCCCGGTAGGCGAGGCGCTGGCCGGCGTCGAAGAGGTAGAGATCGGGGGTGCAGGCGGCCTGGAAGAGCCGGGCCACGGTTTGCTCGGCGTCTTGGAGGTAGGGGAACCCCCACCCGTGGGCGCGGGCTTGCTCCGCCATGCCCTCCGGACCGTCCTGGGGGTGGGTGGCCACGCTGTTGCTGCAGATCGCCACCAGCGCTGCCCGGGCCCCGAAGTCGGCGGCCAACCGGCCGATCTCCGGCTCGATGTGCTTCACGAAGGGGCAGTGGGGGCAGAGGAAGAGCACCAGCACCGGCCGGCCGGTCAGGGCGGCGGGATCCAGCGGCCCACCGCTCACCGGTGTGAGATCCCGCCGCATCGCCGCAAGGGGCAGGGGGGTGCCCAGGGGCAGCATCGTCGAGGGGGTGAGGCTCATCGGGGACAGGCAGCGCGGGAACCCAACGGCGATCATGGCCAGGATTCGGCCGCTCCGGCCTCCGCTCCGCCGCCACCGTTGCCGCCCCGGCCCCCCGCACCCCTGCCGATCGCCACGGTCGCCGTGGGGTTGCTGTGGCTCACCAGCGGCTGCGTGCCGGCCTCCGAACGCGCCAGCGGCCGGGTGTTTCCCCTGCCCCGCCACAGCCCCCACGACGGCCTGGCGGTGGTGAACCGCCCCGGCGGCGAGGGCCTGCACCTCTACCTCGACACAGACACCAGCAGCCCCGGCGACTGCGCCCCCCGCTGGCACCCGGAGGCCGCCCGGCTGCGGGGCGGCGACGGGCCGAACCCCACCAGCGGCGGCCGGGTGGCGGCGGAGGAGTTCTTCGCGGCCCTGGGGCGCGGCCGGGTGCGCCAGGCCCTGCGCCGGGAGATGGAGGCGCTCTGCCGTGCGCGGGCCCCGCAGCGCTCGTTCGTCTGGCGCGAGCCGCCCCGCCGAGCGGCCGAGGTGCGGCTTGAGCCGCTGCCGCTGCTGGAGGAGGAGCATCTGCTCAGCCATCCGACGGCGGTGCGGCGGGCGGAGAAGCAACAGCTCGGGCTGCCCCTCAGCCCGGAGGATCGGGTGGACATCCCGCTGCCGCGACCGCCGGGCGGTCCATGAGCGCCACCGCAGCCCGGTACCCCGGCGGCACGGCCACGTCCCACAGGGTCACCTCGGCGGCGTCCGCCTCCTGGCGTTGGCGGGGGTCTCCGAGGCCGGGCAGGCCATCGCCCCGCGCTTTGAGCCGCGCCTCCAGGCGGCACCAGGCCGCCAGGAAGCCATCGGCGGCGGCACCCGCTCCCTCCCGGGCCGCGATCCGCTCCAGGGCGCCGGCCTCCGCGGGCGGCAACACCCGCTGGGCGATCGGCCGCCAGTCCAGATCCGGCCGCGCCTGCTCCACATCCACCCCCACCGGCCGGCTCGGGTGCAGCGCCAGCAGGATCAGCTCGCCGGAGTGGCTGACGTTGAACTCCGGTCCCGCGGGGCAGCGGGGTTTGCCGTGGGGGCCCACCTCGATCGGCACCGCCGCCGGCGCCCGCCCCAGCCAGGCCGCCAGCAGCTGGCGCAGCGCACCCCGGCCCCGCAGAAAGCGCTCCTGGTCGGCCGGCT
The DNA here is from genome assembly GCA_044376165.1 of Cyanobium sp. Lineage (GTDB taxonomy): Bacteria > Cyanobacteriota > Cyanobacteriia > PCC-6307 > Cyanobiaceae > Cyanobium. The sequence goes on along the minus strand of JBIPMZ010000056.1, from coordinate 5,924 downwards.
GCCGCAGGGCGGCCCGGCGCTGCTGCTCCCGCGGCGAGAGGCTGCCCGCCAACGCCTCCCGCACCCCCTCCGGCAAGGGCTCGCGCCGATCGAGGCAAAGCACCAGCGGCTGCCGCGGCTCCGGGAGCGGCGCCCAGCGCAGGGGCGGCAGCGGCGGGGGCTCCACCAGCCGCCAGGGGCAGGGGAGGAGCCTGGCCTCCGCCCGAATGGGCCCGCTGGAGGCGGTCATGGGGGGCGGCGTCGAACCCGACGCGCCTGAGGGTATCCCCTGGCGGGGCCTCACCGGGCGAGCCGTTCGTCGCGGGCGCACTGAACGATTTCGCCGTACCAGTTGATCAGGGCGTGATCGCTGGCTTGCAGGGCCTGCAGCGCCCGTTCCCGGGTGCGTCGCGCCAGGGAGAGCAGGGGCTGCGGATCCCAGCTCTGCTGGCAGTCGCGCAAGCTGGCGTGGTGGATGTTGCCGATGGCATACGGGCGTGGAAAGCCGTAGGTGATCGGAACGAGGGTGCCGTCGGCTTCCAGAACCAGCGGGGTCAACCAGCGGCCGAGGGGTGCCGAAGGAACGGCGTCCAGGCTGAGAAATCGCTCGGGACTGTGCAGCAGATCGGCCCTGGAGATCACATCCAGCTGAAGGAAGGCGGTCGAGGAGCTCTGCAGGCGCAGGGATTCGAGGACGGCAAAGGCCAGCTCCTGCCCGTCTGGAGCGAGGGATGGCAGGCCATGCAGGGCCTGGCCTTCCGCTTCCAGGGGATGCACCTGCACCAGGGCGGCACCTGCGTTGGCCGCAAAGTTGACCACCCACTCGAGCTCATGCACGTTGGTCTGGGTGAGGGTGAAAACAAAGCCGAAACGAATCCCGGAAGCCGCCAGGGCCGGCAGGTGGCTGGCCATCCGCGCAAAGGCGTGGGGATCGTTCCGCATGCGCGCATGGCTGGCGGGCACGCCATCGAGGGAGATGGCGAGCACATCCACCAAGCCCTGAAGCGCCTCCAACCGGCTCTCGGTGAGAAGCACCCCGTTGGTGGTGACCGTGGTGGTCATCCCCCGGCGCTTGGCCGCCTGGAGGAGCGCGGGCAGGTGGGGATAGAGAAGCGGCTCGCCCCCGGAAACTCCCAGGATGGAGTATTCCAGCTCGGCCGCTTCCTCGATCAACCGCTCCAGTGGGCTCAGCTCTAAATGTTGTTGGTGAGCGGGGCCAGATGAGCTGTAGCAATGCTGGCAGCTGAGATTGCAGCGCAAGCTGGGATGCAGCTGAAGCACGCCCCGGCCCCCGGTGGGGCCGAAGGAAAGGCTTCTATCCGGCGCGGGAGGGGAGGTCAACCGCGCGCGGTGGGGCCGATTTCAATCTGCACGTTGTAGACGTCGACCGGAATCCCTTTCGGGAACACGATCACACGACCAGCGCGACCGACCCCCAGTTTGCCGAACAGCTGCATGATGTTCCTGACGCCTGTGCCACAGCGCTCCTCCCCTTCCACGCTGTACAGGGCACTGAGGCTGTCGACCTTGGGCTGGCCTTTGGTCCAGAGGTCTACGAAGGAAAAGTCTGCGGTGGCGGCCGTGAGGCGCTTCATCAAGTCGTCATTGATGACAATCCCGCCCTTCTGCCACTTTTCCCGCAGCAGATCAGAGCCCCGGACCTCGGACATGTTGCCCCCATAAATCAACATCCCAACAGTGCAACAAGCGAGCTGGGCTGTGCCGGCGCTCCTGTCGCTTCGTGATCAATCTTCATCGCCCGTCGCCCCGATCCCGGACCGCCCCATCTACCTGCTCTGAATTACATAAAACTGCCTGATTACGTCTTTTTGGGGGTTGTTGGCGGCTCCCCGCCAGCCCCCGGCTCGCGGGGGCGTTCCCCCCACACCCTCGGCTCCGCCTGGCGCCAGAAGCGCGAAAAACGGCGCAGGTCCGGCGCCCCCGGCCCGTCCAGCGGCAGGGCGACAAACGGCTCCGGCTCCAGGATCTGCAACGGCAGCGCCGCCGCCACGCGCGCCGCAATCGCCGCGAAGCGCGGATCCACCGCCCGGCTGGTGACGATGCCGTCGGCGCCCAGCTCCGCGGCCGCCGCCACCAGCTCGCGGGCCACCTCCCCCTCGCGCACCGCCACGGGCAGCTCCGCTAGGCATTCCCGCAGGAAGCGCAGCCGCCCCGGCGCCAGGGGCACCGGCCCCCCGCCCGCCGCGGCATGACCGCCGCTGGTGGCGGTGCGCCCCTCGATCAGCTCCCTGTCGAACACAAACAGCGCCGGGGCGTCGGGATGGGCCCGCAGGGCGGGGTTGGCGGGGCCCAGGGCCTCCCCGTGCACCCACAGCAGCGGCCGCCGCGGCGGGGCGGCAGGGCCGGCCGGGAGGGGCGGCGCGGGGGCAGCGCGGGCGGGCAGGCCGGCCTGAGCCCGCGGATCCAGCGGACGGAACAGCCGGGCCTGCAGCGCCTCGTAGCTGGCCTCGAACGGGCAGCCCGCCGCGCCGCGTCGAGTGGCCCGCGGACAGGCGGCGCAGAAGCGGCCGCTGCTGAAGCGCTCCAGGTTGGCGCGATTGAAGAGGTAGGGCTTGTGGCTGAAGCTGCTGGCCACCCACTGCCAGCTGAGGTTGTTGCTGGCCGGATCCCCGTCGAGCAGGTGCTGCAAAAACCAGCGGGCGCCCGCCTGCCAGCGCACCCGCCGCCAGTGCACCGCGTAGGCCGCCAACCACATCCGCGCGTGGTTGTGCAGCCAGCCTTCCCCCTGCAGCTGCGCCGCGAAGGCATCGATGCAGGCCAGGCCGGTGGCCGCGGCCGCCAGGTCGGCGGGCAGCTCGGGTGCGTAGGCAGCGGGGGGATGGCCGGTCTTGAGCGGTTCGCGGTCGTCCCAGATGCCGTCGCCCCAGCGGTGCCAGAGGCGCTGCCAGTAATCGCGCCAGCCGAGTTCGGCGATCAGCTTCTCGCCCGCCCGCCGCTGGGCCGCGCTCCAGCCGGCCCCCTCTGCCGCCGGGGCGAAGAGTTGCCCCTGCACCACCGGCCCCGTTGCGACGCTCTCCCGCAGGCGCGCGAACACCGCCTCGCGCACCTCCGCCAGGGTGAGCACCCCGTGGCGGATGTAGGGAGAGAGGCGCGTGACGGCGCCATCGAGGTGGTTGCGGGTGGCGCCGTAGCGGGCCGGGTCGATGGCGGCCAAGCGGGCCAGCGCCGCACGGCGGCCCCCGGTGGTGGCGGAGGGCGGGGGATCGCTCATGGGAGGGGGCGCGGCGGGGTGAGGGCAACAACGGCCGCCAACCGCACCGTCGCGCCGTAACGCTGGACAGGAAAAACGGACGGCGGTTTGCAAAACGTGCACACCTGCCTAGGCGAAACAGGCAAGCCTGCTTAGGCTAACCGGGAAGATGACCCTTGTTTATGACTGTCCCCCACGCAGCGCTGAAGCAGCAGGTGCTGGAGGCCGATCGCAACCCCGCTGTCGATACCGGGGAGGCCTCTGTCCGTCTGCTGCGCGATTGGCTGGCCACCCACGAGGCCGAGCTGGGTGTGCTGGCTGTTCCCGTGCCGACGGAATTCAACGGCACGATGATGCAGTGGTTCCACTGGTACGGTGCGGCCGATGGCAAGCACTGGCAGCGGCTGAAGGAGGCGGCCCCGGAGCTGGCGAAGGCGGGCATCACGGGGCTGTGGTTGCCGCCCGCCCACAAGGGGGGAAGCCAATGGGACGTGGGCTATGGCATCTATGATCTATTTGATCTGGGCGAGTTCGACCAGAAGGGTACGGTAGCCACAAAGTACGGCACCCGAGCGGAGTTTGAAGCCGCGGTGCAGGCCTGCCATGAAGCGGGCATGCAGGTGTATGCCGATACGGTGTTCAACCACAAGATGTGGGCCGACGAACGGGAGGACTACAAAGCCACTCCCTATGACCCCGCCAATCGCGATCGGGCGATGGAGGGGGAGCAGCCGATCCGGGCCTGGACGGGCTTCCGCTTTGAAAAGCGGGCGGGTAAATACTCGGGCATGCAGTGGCACTGGTACCACTTCGATGGTGTGGATTACAATGAGTTGCGGCCGAATTACAATGCCATCTGGCGAACGCAAGGCGCCGGCTTCGACCGCAACGTAGACCTTGAGAAAGGCAACTACGACTTTCTGATGGGATGTGATCTCAATGTCGACCATCCGGAGGTGCGCGGCGAGCTCAAGCATTGGGGCCGCTGGATGCACGACAGCTTCAAGGTGGATGGCTTCCGTCTGGATGCGATCAAACACATCAGCAGCGACTTCTTCCTCGACTGGATCAACGATCTCTACCAGCACACCCAGCACAATCACTTTGTTGTGGGTGAGTATTGGAGCTACGATCTGCCGGCGCTCTCCTGGTATGCCGCCAACACCGGCGGGCGCATGCATCTATTCGACGCTCCTCTGCACCGCAATTTCCATGAGGCCAGCCGCAGCGGCGGCCAGTACGACATGCGCCGCCTGCTGGATGGCACCTTGATGCAAGCGATGCCGCAACTGGCGGTAACGCTGGTGGAAAACCACGACACCCAGCCGCTGCAGTCGCTGGAGTCGGTGGTGGAGGCATGGTTCAAGCCCCTGGCCTACGCGTTCATCCTGCTGCGCGACCAGGGTTACCCCTGCATTTTTTATGCCGATTACTACGGCGCCGATTATAAGAGTAAAAAGGGTAATGATGGCCCCGAGTATGAGATCTGGCTCGTGAGCCACCGCTTCTTGATCGATCGCTTCCTGCTGGCCCGCACGCATTGCAGCTATGGTCCGCAGTACGACTACATCGATCACTTCAACACCATCGGCTGGACGCGTCTGGGAACGCCGGGGCATCCGCGGGCGATGGCGGTGCTGATGAGCGATGGCCCCGCCGGCAACAAGTGGATGGAGGTGGGCAAGCGCAACACCGCCTTCCGCGACCTCACGGGCCACATCCGCGAAACGATCACCACCAACGCCGACGGCTGGGCCGAATGGCGCTGCCCGGGCGGCTCCGTTTCGGTGTGGGTGGAGGAAGCGGCGCTGCCGGAGATGGGGATCCAATCCCTCTAACGCCGCTCGGTTGCTTTAAAGTCTGTCACAAGCGCCCTCTTCGGCTCTGCGGCCAGGCGCTGGAGTGGATTGCCTGGCCTCCTCCTTGTGCCCGATCTCCCCGTCTCAGCCCTCAACGATCTTGATCTGATTTGTTTTCTCAGGGCGATCCCGGATCCCCGCATGCGCCGCGGGGTGCGGATCCCCTCTGGGTATCTGCTGCTGGTGGCCATTTTGGGGATTCTGAGCGAGTGCCAGAGCCTGCGTGATTTGGAGCGCTTTGCCGCGCGTCACCACCGCGTGCTTACCGAGGCTCTAGGGATTGAGCTGCGACGGAATCCATCGGACTCGACCTTCCGCTATTTTTTCCAGCAGGCGGATCTCCCTGCCCTCTGCGCCGCCATCCGCGACTGGACAATCGCCCAGATCCCTGGTGGCGCAGAGGGTTTGGAGGTTTTGGTGTGTGACGGCAAGACCGTGCGAGGTTCGATCGAACCCACCTCAGCAGGGATCTCCGCGTTCATTGACCAGGTGACCCTCTATTCCCCTGCCCTGGGTATAGCTATCGGTAGGAGCTGCGATGCAACAGCCGCGAGCCCTGAGCGGGCCGTACTAAAACAGCTGCTGAGAGAGCTGAATTTGGAGGGTGTGCTGATCCAGGCGGATGCTCTTCCTATGCAGCACCCTTTTCCGCTCCTCCAGGAGCAAGAGGGCCTTCTTCCCCTTGATGGTTAAGAAGCCGTGTGCAATGAGATGCGAAGGGAGCGCTGCAATGCAGCGAGCCTTTGTTGAAATGGCCTTGACCCAAGGTCTTGGGGCTCCCCCCAGGGATTCTGTGCCTTTGTGAACGGTTTTGAGATCTGCCGATGACCGGCGGAACCCAAGATTCTTGTCCACGGGCAACGCATTTTGAGCTT
>JBIPMZ010000055.1:0-11026 GCA_044376165.1 Cyanobium sp. | reverse complement strand
CCCCGGCGATCGGGCCGCGATCGTGCCGATCCCCGACCACTCCAGCTGGAGCGCCGCAGCGCTCGCGGCCGCCTGCCCGGCGCTCGCGACGGCGCTGATCCCCGTGGCCTCGGTCGCGGAGGGCCTGGCCTGGCTGCTGGCGCCGCAGGCGAATTCCCTGGGGGTGCCGGCGGGTTCGCTACCGGTGGTGGCGGGTTCGCTCCATCTGCTGGGGGCGGTACTCCCCCTGCTGGATCCCCGGGGCGGCCCCGAAGGAGGCCCCCCCGGCGGAGGCGCTCCCTGACCACAGTGGGAACAATCGCCTTGGGCGTTTGCCCTTTCGCCCCCTTTCGCTCCATCTGGCCTCGCCCGGCCGAGCCCCTGTCCCAGCCCCCCTCCCCGAGCCCCATCCGAGCCCCATGGACAAACCCAGGACCCCGGCCTGCCACGAGAACCCGCTGGGCCGCCCCTTCCCCCGTTCCCGGGGGTGGAGGCCCCGGGCCACGGCTCGGCTCCGGGGCCTGCTGGCTGCCTCGCTGATCCTGCTAGCCGCCTCACTGATCCTGGTGCCGCCGGGGGGCTGGCTGCCGGCGGCTCGGGCCGAGTTCTCCGGGGTGGACTACACCCTCACCAACCAGAACGGCCAGGACTTCAGCGGCGAGAACCTGGCCAACACCTCCTTCGCGGGCGCCCAGGGTCGCTCCGCCCGCTTCGCCGGAGCCAATCTGCACGGCGCGATCCTCACCCAGGCCGCATTCCCGCAGGCCGACTTCTCCGGGGCCGACCTCAGCGATGCCCTGATGGACAAGGTGGACTTCAGCGGCGCCGACTTCCGCGGCGCCGTGCTGCGGGGCGCGATCGCCACCGGCAGCAACTTCCGCGGTGCCCGCATCGACGGGGCCGACTTCAGCGACGTGCTGATCGACCGGGCCGACCAGCGGGCCCTCTGCCAGGAGGCGGAGGGCACCAACCCGGTCACCGGTGTCGACACGCGCCTCAGCCTGGAGTGCGGCTGAACCAGCCCCGCAGCTTGCCCGGGTTGAGCAGGCCGGCCGGGTCATGCTCCAGCTTGGCCGCCACCTGATCGGCGTCGATCACCCCCAGGCCCCCATCCTCGACGGTGAGCGCATGGGGGTCGAACAACACCGCGCCGAGGTCGCGGCAATGGGCCATCAGCGCCTCCAGCTCTGCGCGGCCCCGCCAGCGCAGCAGCGGCAGGGCCGCCAGCCGCGCCCCCCCCTGCTGGCGCACCGCCTCCAGGTGCCAGAGCACCTCCTCCCCCCAGCGCTGCCGCACCGCCCGCAGCAGCGGCTCCGGTTCCGGGGGCAGCAGCATCTGCAGGTACGTCCAGCCGCTCACCTGGGCGCGCCAGTGCAGGGTGGTGTGATTCCAGCCCAACTCCCGCAGCGGCACGCCGCGGCTGCGGCCCTGGGGCTCCTGCCAGTGCAGCCGCCCGCCCCGCCCCGCCAGCCAAGACGGCAGCACCGGCAGGGCATCGGCCGCGGCCAGCAGCAGCAGGCGGTGCTCGCCGGCCTCGGGCGGAGGGCAGCCCTGGGGCCAGGGCATCCGGGCTGCCACCGGCCCCTCCAGCAGCGTCAGGCCGTTGAGGAGAAGCGCCGTGGCGGGTAGGTCGCGGGCCGCCGCCACGGCCGCCCCCCAATCCGGGAAGCCCACCACCACCTGCCGCCAGGCCACCGCCGCGCAGGTGGCGAGCCGCACCGCCGTGAGGATGCCGTTGGTGCCGTAGGCATGGTTCAGGGGCGCCGCCGCCGCCGCGTCCAGCTCCAGCAGCCGCGGCTCCGGTTCGAGCGTCACCATCTCCAGACCCAGCAGGTTGCCGGGGTCGCGCAGGAAGCCCCAGCGCAGCGAGCCGATCCCCCCCGACCCCCCGGCGATGAAGCCCCCCACCGTGGCGCTGCGCACCGTGCTGGGCACCAACCGCAGCTCCCGGCCGTGGGGCGCCAGAGCCGTTTCGAGCGACCCGAGCAGGCAGCCCGCCTCCGCGGTGAGCACACCGGTCTGCGGGTCGAGCTGGCGCAGGCGGTTGAGGCCGCTGAGGTCCAGCACCAGTCCGCCGGCCAGGGGGACGCACTGGCCGTAGTTGCCCGTGCCCGCGCCCCGCACGGTGAGGGGCACCCCCTGGCGCGCGCAGGCCCCGGCCGCCGCCCTCACCTGCGCCACGCGGCGCGGCCGCGCCGCCAGCTGGGCCCGACAGCCCGCCAGCAGGGGCACCAGCACGGGGGAATAGTCGTGGAAGTCGCGGGAGAGGCGGCTCAGTTCGGCGGGTTCGCTCACCAGGGGCAGATCGGGAGCCCGCTCGCGCAGCTCCGCCGCCAGGGCCTCGATCCGGGAGGCGTCGGCGGGCGCGGGGAGGGGCGGAAGCGCGGTGGCGGTCATGGCGCGATCCGAAGGATCAGGGGCTCCGGCGATCCTCCCCCAGGCCCACCAGCAGCCGCGAAGGGGCCTCCCACTCCGGCGGCGGCAGCCAGCGGCCGTCCCGCAGCACGCGCCGCTGCGGATCCCGGGCCAGCAGCTCCTGCCAGGAGGAGGCGGCCAGCACCACCAGATCCGCCGGCCCCCCGATGCGCAGCACCCCGTCCCACTCGAGGCCCAGCAGCCGGGCGCCCGCCCGGCCGAAGGGGGCCAGCCCCTGCCGCTGCCAGGGCACCACGTGGCTGGCGATGGCCGCGAAGCGCAGCAGCGACAGCGGGTCGAAGTCGCCGCCGGGAAACCACGGGTCCTGCACGTTGTCCCCCCCCAGCGCCACGCTCACCCCGGCCGCCTGCAGCTGGCGGATCGGCGCCTGGGCGCGCAGCCGCGGCGTCGCCCCCCGCTGGCGGCCCAGCAGCCAGAGGTTGGTGGTCGGCAGCGCCACCACGCTCAGCTCCAGCTCCGCCATCGCCTCCGCCAGCCGCAGGCAGTCGCGCTGGGGCAGCAGGCCCAGGCTGGCGGCGTGGCTGCAGGTGACGGGGGGGCCGCCGCCGCGCCGTCGCAGCCGCCGCACCAGCAGGCGTACCCCCTCCCCGTGCTGCACGTCGCTCTCGTCGATGTGCAGATCGACGCCACAGCCGAGGCGCTCCGCCAAGGCCAGCAGGGCCTCCAGGTCCTCGCCATCCGCCCGCGCCAGCGGGAACGGTCCGCCCAGCACCCCGCCGAGCAGGCCGCCGGCGGCCACCGCCCGCTCCGCCAGCGCCCGGCCCTCCGGGGTGCGCCAGGTGGCCACGGGCACCAGCGCCACCAACTCCAGCTCGACCCGGCCCGCCCAGCGGCGCCGCAGATCGCGGAGGGCCTCCCAACCCGCCTCGCCGGCCGCACCATGGCTGTCGATGTGGGAACGGATCGCCCGGAGGCCCTGGCGCCAGGCCCGCTCCAACGCCCGCTCCGCCCGCGCCAGCACCGCCTCGCGATCGCGCTCGGCGGCCTCCTGCAGGTTGGCCCGCAGGGCTCCCGCCAGGGTGCCCTCGCGATTGGGGTGCTCCTGGCCGCTGTAGGCCTTGTCGAGGTGGGCGTGGGGCTCCACCAGCGGGGTGAGGGCCAGGGGCAGCGGCGCCGCTGCCTCCACGGCATCACAGGGCCGCACCCAGGCCAGCCGCCCGTCCTGGAGGGTGAGGCGCACCGCCACCAGACCGTCGGCGTCGGCGGGGGGAAGGGCCGCCGAGGGGTCGAGCAGGCAGCGCGGCAGGCGCAGGGGGGGGAGTTCGCGCACGACGGCGCTGGCGGAGTCGGTCACCGCCGGATCTCCCCGCTGCCGCCCTCTCCGCTGGAGAGGATCACGAAACGGCCGGCCACCCCCAACGTGGTGGCGCTGTAGCGGGGCACCTCCACCACGCCCAGCAGCGACTGCCCCCCCAGCTCGGTGTGGTACACGCTCATCACGCCGAGGTTGCGGCGCTGGGTGTGGCCGAGGGCGAGGCGACCGAGCACGCCCCGCTGGGAGGTCACCAGGCCGGGACAGTCGTGGATCACAAGCCGGGCCAGCATCGGCAGGCCGTCGGTGCTGCAGAGCTCCTCGATGAGCAGGGCGGTGAGGCGCTCGGCGGCGAAGGACTCAAAGGCCTGGCCATCGGGGTTGGTGGCCCCGAGCCCCACGAGCCCCCCGGCCACCAGGGCCACCAGCGGCAGGCCGCGCCGCGCGGGGCGGAAGGGGCGGAGGCGAAGGGAGGGCAAAGGAGAGGAAAGGGAGGGGAAACCCCCTTCACAATCGCAAAGTTCTTTGACGAGCGGGGCCGCCCAGACCACTCCGCACAGGTTCCGGCAGAGCCGACGCCGTGTTGTAGGGTTCGCACACCACGGCGGGCGTAGCCAAGTGGTTAAGGCAGCGGCTTGTGGCGCCGCCATTCGGGGGTTCGAGTCCCCTCGCTCGCCCTTCCACCCTCCGGGCCAGTCCCCGGGCGGGTTTTGGGTTTTCCTTCAGGCGAAGTCTTGCTGCGGGGCGGACAGCCGGCTGGCGCGCCGAAGCTTCCGGCCGATCGGCTTCCATGGCGGAGACTGAAGCTCGGTGACGGCCCCGCGGATACTGAAGCGATGACCACCCTTCCTGCCACCGCTGCTGCCACCGCCGACGCGCTGGAGACCCGGGCCGGCGGCGGCCGCTACTGGATCACCACCTTCGGCTGCCAGATGAACAAGGCGGATTCCGAGCGCATGGCCGGGATCCTCGAAGCGATGGGCTACCGGCCCGCCGCCGCCGAGTTGGAGGCGGATCTGGTGCTTTACAACACCTGCACGATCCGCGATAACGCCGAGCAGAAGGTGTACAGCTACCTGGGGCGCCAGGCCCGGCGCAAGCGCACCAACCCCCACCTCACCCTTGTGGTGGCGGGCTGCGTGGCCCAGCAGGAGGGGGAAGCCCTGCTGCGGCGCGTGCCCGAGCTCGACCTGGTGATGGGTCCCCAGCACGCCAACCGGCTGGAGACCCTGCTGGGTCAGGTGGCGAACGGCGCCCAGGTGGTGGCCACCGGGGAGCAGTCCATCCTTGAAGACATCACCATCGCCCGCCGCGAGAGCCAGGTGTGCGCCTGGGTGAACGTCATCTACGGCTGCAACGAGCGCTGCACCTACTGCGTGGTGCCTTCGGTGCGGGGCCGGGAGCAGTCCCGCTCGCCCGACGCCATCCGACAGGAGATGGAGGGGCTGGCGGCCCGGGGCTACCGAGAGGTGACCCTGCTCGGACAGAACATCGACGCCTACGGCCGCGACCTGCCCGGCATCACCGCGGAGGGGCGACGGGCCCACACCCTCACCGACCTCCTCCATCACGTGCACGGGGTGGAGGGAATCGAACGGCTCCGCTTCGCCACCAGCCACCCCCGCTACTTCACCGATCGGTTGATCGAGGTCTGCGCAGAGCTGGACAAAGTGTGTGAGCACTTCCACATCCCCTTCCAAAGCGGCGACGACGCCATCCTGCGGGCGATGGCGCGGGGGTACACCGTCGAGCGTTACCGGCGCATCATCGAACGGATTCGCCGCCGCATGCCCGATGCGGCGATCAGTGCCGACGTGATCGTCGCCTTCCCCGGGGAGAGCGATGCCCAGTTCCGCCGCACCCTGGCGCTGGTGGACGACCTTGCCTTCGACCAGGTGAACACCGCCGCCTACTCCCCTCGCCCCGGCACCCCCGCCGCCGACTGGCCGGATCAGCTGCCCGAGCCGGTAAAGGTGGAGCGGCTGCAGGAGCTCAATGCCCTGGTGGAGCGCAAGGCCCGGGAGCGCAATGCCCGCTACGCCGGCCGCCTGGAATCCATTCTGGTGGAGGGGGCCAATCCCCGCGATCCCGGCCAGGCGATGGGCCGCACCCGCACCAACCGCCTCACGTTTTTCCCCGACCAGCGGCCCGACGGCTCGAAGCTGCGGCCAGGCGAGCTGGTGACCGTGCGCATCGAAACGGTGCGGGCCTTCTCCCTCAGCGGCAGCCTGGCGTAACCGCGGAACGCTGGTACGGTTGGCGCCGCTAACCACGCCCCATGCCCTCCTCTCCGCTTCACCTCGGCCTGGTGTTCGGGGGAGCCTCCGGGGAGCACGCGGTCTCGATCCGATCCGCCGCCACCGTGGCCGCTGGCCTGCGCAGTGGCGCGAACGCCCGGCGCTACCGGCTGAGCTGCTTTTACATCGATCGCCAGGGTCGCTGGTGGGCGCCTGCGGTGGCGGAGGCGGTGCTGCGCCGCGGCGTGCCGGCGGAGGAGGCGGATCTGCCCGGCGCCGGGCTGCCGGGCTTCCGGGGGCTGCCCGAGGGGGCGCTGGAGGTGGAGGTCTGGTTCCCGGTGCTGCACGGTCCCAATGGCGAGGACGGAACGATTCAGGGCCTGTTCACCCTGATGCAGGTGCCATTTGTGGGTTCCGGCGTGTTGGGCTCGGCGGTGGGCATGGACAAGCAGGCGATGAAGGCCGCCTTCGCCGCCGCCGGCCTGCCCCAGGTGCCCTACGTGAGCCTGGCGGCCAGCGAACTCGAGGCGCCGGAAGCGCTGATCGAGCGGATCGAGCGGGAGCTGGGCTACCCCTGCTTCGTCAAGCCCGCCAACCTGGGTTCCTCGGTGGGCATCAGCAAGGCCACAGACCGCGCCACCCTCCTCGCCGGCCTGCGCAAGGCGGCCGCCCTCGACCCGCGCCTGGTGGTGGAGAAGGGGGTGAAGGCCCGGGAGCTGGAGTGCGCCGTGCGGGGAACAGAGACGCTGCAGGCCTCGGTGCTCGGCGAGATCCGCTTCGACGCCGACTGGTACGACTACGAGGCGAAATACAGCGAAGGGTTGAGCCACAGCCTGATCCCGGCGCCGGTTCCCCCCGAGGTGAGCGACCGGGCCCGGGCGCTCGCGCTGGCGGCCTGCCGGGCGGTGGGCGCCTCCGGCCTCTCCCGGGTCGATTTCTTTTGGGAGGACGCCGGCGTCGGGGAGGGTGGCGGCGAGCAGGGCGGCGGCGGGCTGTGGCTCAACGAAATCAACACCTTGCCGGGCTTCACCCGCCAGAGCATGTACCCGCTGCTCTGGGCCGCCAGCGGGGTGCCGCTCGATGAGCTGCTTCACACTCTCGTCCAGGGGGCGAGAGAATCTTGCGCGCATTGCGCTCCGGGTGGAGAGAAACCATGAACCAAGGGCTCCTCTGGCTACCCCTGCTGCTGGTCTTCGTACTGCTCACGGCCCTGGGCTGGCTGGAGCGTCGCCGGCAGCGCCTATTCCGGGAATGGGCCGCCGATGCGGAGCTGGCCAAGCTCGACAGCTGCGGCGGCGCCCGCCTGAAGGATGGGGTCCTGAGCTGGACCACCTTCGAGGCGGGCAGCTTCAAGGCCGTGGATTCCTTCGTCATCCGCGAACTGGAGGTGGTGGAGCTGCTCTCCCTCGGCTCCGGCGAAGCGCCCCTCACCGAAGAGAGCCAGGGGGCCTGCCGCCTGCGCCTGGTGGGCGGCGGAGGCCAGAAAGATCTCCCCTTCGCCGACGCCCAGCGCGCCCGGCGCTGGATCGATGAGCTGATGGCCCGCTCCCGATGCGAGCTGTGAGTGCGCCGCTGCCCCCCGGGGCCGCCCGCCGCCGGGAGCTGCGCCAGCAGCGGCGGGCGGAGCGCCTCCGCAACCTCTGGCGGTTTGTGGTCTTCACCGGCCTGGCCGCGGGGCTGGCCACGGTGCTGCTCCGCCAGGGCTGGACCCTTCGCGATCCCTCCCAGCTCGAGGTGAGCGGCAGCGCCCTGGTGAGCCGGGAGCAGGTGATCCAGGCCGCGGAGATGCGCTTTCCCCTGCCCTTGCTCGGGCTGCGCCCCCGGGAACTGAGCCGCAGCCTCACCGATGCCCTGCCGGTGGAGCAGGTGAAGGTGACCCGGCTGATGCTCCCGCCCCGTCTGCGGATCGAACTGGTGGACCGGGAGGCGGTGGCTCGGGCGGCCCGGCGCACCCCTGCCGGCAGCGAGCGGGGTTATGTCGATCGTCTCGGCAACTGGATCAGCGTCCGCCCCGGCTTGGGGGTTCGCCTGCGGGGACCGGTGGATCTGGAGGTGCTGGGCTGGAACTCCCGCCACCGCGCCGAACTGGCCCGGGTGCTGGAGGCCGCCCCTCGCCTCGGCCCCGGGCTGCGGGAGATCCGCTTCGACCCCGACGGCAGCCTCTGGTTGACCACCCGCGAACTGGGCCGGGTGCGGCTGGGGCCCAGCGATGGGCGCCTGGAGCGCCGCCTGGCGGTGGCGCAGCACCTCAACCACACCCTGCCCGCCCAGATCCGCGGTCGACGACCCCAGATGATCGACCTCACCGATCCGGATCAGCCGGAACTGAGCTTGAATCGCCCGATCGGCCGCGGTGCGGGGGACGGGCGCAACGCTCCCCCGCCCCGCGGCGGCCAGTAGCAGGCCAGGCATTGCCCACAGGTCATTGCCAGTACGGACGGTCCGGGCGATTCTGTTTGCCTGCGCGAATCTGACGGAGCCAACGCCCGACATAATGCAGCCTCAGATCCATGGTCTCCACCCCTCCGGAATGCCCTCAACCTCGCGGCCTACGGCTGAGGACACCGCCTCCCCCGTCGCCTCCCCGCTCCCTACGGCGCCCCTGATGGACTCCCTCGACATGAGCCAGAACCAGCCCAGCAGCAATGGCATCGTGCCGAGTCAGTGCGCCCGCATCGAGGTGATCGGGGTCGGCGGAGGGGGCAGCAACGCGGTCAATCGCATGATCGCCTCCGATCTGCAGGGCGTGGGCTATCGGGTGCTCAACACCGACGCCCAGGCTCTGCTTCAGTCGGCCGCCCGGCAGCGCATCCAGCTGGGCCAGAAACTCACCCGTGGACTGGGAGCTGGCGGCAACCCCGTGATCGGCCAGAAGGCCGCCGAAGAGTCGCGCAGCGACCTGCAGCAGTCGCTTGAAGGGGCCGACCTCGTCTTCATCGCGGCGGGGATGGGGGGGGGCACCGGCACGGGGGCAGCACCAATTTTGGCAGAAGTTGCTAAGGAATGTGGCGCTCTCACCGTGGGCATCGTGACAAAACCCTTTGGATTTGAGGGCCGCAAGCGGCTGCGCCAGGCCGAGGAGGGCATCGCCCGCTTGGCGGAGCACGTTGACACGTTGATTGTGATTCCAAACGATCGGCTGCGCGATGCCATTGCCGGTGCCCCCCTGCAGGATGCCTTTCGCGCCGCCGATGACGTGCTGCGGATGGGCGTGAAGGGCATCAGCGACATCATCACCAAGCCCGGTCTGGTCAATGTCGACTTCGCCGACGTGCGTTCGGTGATGGCCGACGCCGGCACCGCCCTGTTGGGGATCGGGGTGGGTTCGGGGCGCTCCCGCGCCAGCGAAGCCGCCCAGGCGGCGATGACGAGCCCGCTGTTGGAATCCGCCCGCATCGATGGCGCCCGCGGCTGCGTGATCAACATCAGCGGTGGCAGGGACATGACCCTGGAGGACATGACCACCGCCTCGGAGGTGATCTACGACGTGGTTGACCCCGATGCCAACATCATTGTGGGGGCCGTGGTGGATGAGTCTCTGGAGGGGGAGATCCACGTCACCGTGATCGCCACGGGCTTCGAGAGCGGCGGCCTCTACCGCCCCGAGCGCTCCAGCGCCAGCTTCGCCGAATCCCTCACCACCAGCGCCGAAGAACGCGGGGCGATGATTCCCCCCTTCCTGCTCAACCGGCAGACACGGATCGATTGAGGTCCACGGCCCGGAGAAGGTGACCCGGAGTCCACGCCTGCCCTGAGCATCCCGTGTGGCTGCTCCCTTCCGGTCCTGACCAGATTTGGGCGTCCGGGCCGCGTGGGTCCGAGTCGACACGATGCTAGCAATGGCCCTGTCCGCGAGAGCGCCCGTGCCCCAACGTCCCGGTGATTGGATCCTGCGCAAGCAAGCAGGCCTGCCGATCACCGTGTTGACCGCCTGGGACGCCCTTTCCGCAGCACTGGTGGCGGAGGCGGGGGCCGATGGGGTGCTGGTGGGGGATTCCCTGGCGATGGTGGTGCTGGGGCACGCCACCACCCTGCCGGTCACCCTGGAGGAGATGGTGCACCACTGCCGGGCTGCGGGGCGCGGTTTGGCGATGGCCGGGGCACCGCACCAGCCGCTGCTGATCGCCGACCTGCCCTTCCTCAGCTACCAGTGCGGCCTCGACGATGCGATGGCCGCCGCTGGGCGGATGGTCAAGGAGACCCCCGCCGCCGCGGTGAAGCTGGAGGGGGCCGAGCCGGAGACCTTGGCGGTGATCGATCGGCTGGTGCGCCACGGCATCCCGGTGATGGGCCACCTGGGTCTCACCCCCCAGTCGGTCCACCGATTGGGCTATCGCCGTCAAGCCGGGGATTCGGTGAGCCAGGAGCGGCTGCATCGCCAGGCCCGGGCGCTGGAGGCCGCCGGCTGCTTCGCCCTGGTGCTGGAGCATGTGCCGGAGGAGCTGGGGATGGAGCTCAGCCGCCAGCTTCCGCTCCCGGTCATCGGCATCGGGGCGGGCTCCGGCTGCGACGGGCAGGTGCGCGTCACCGCCGACCTGCTGGGCCTCACGCCGCGCCAGCCCCCGTTCTGCCCGCCGCTTCTGGACGGCCGCCGCCTGGCGGTGACGGCCCTGCGGGGCTGGATCAGCGCCCAGCAGTCCGCTCCTGCCACCACGCCAGCAGCTCCCGCAGCACCGCATTGCTGAGGGCCATTCCTCCGGGATCCGTGAGCCGCCAGCGGGGACCCTCGATCCGCAGCAGTCCCCGCCGGCACCAGGGCTCCAGCCGCCCGACCAGCTGCCTCAGCTCCAGCGGCCCCACCCCCGCGGCGGCGGCCAGCGCCCCCAGATTCACCCCCTCCCTCCGGCGCAATCCCACCAGCAGCTGCTCATCGAGGGGGGGGGCCGGCCGCGATGGTGGGGTGCGCTCCAGCCCCGGCTGGCCCTCCGCCAGCCATGCCGCCCAGCCCGCGCGGGTGCGGGGCCGGGCCAGGCGGGTGCCCCAGGGAGCCGAGGTGGCCCCCATGCCAAATCCCCACCAGCCGGCGCCGCTCCAGTAGACGCGGTTGTGGCGGGAGGCATGGCCGGGCAGGGCGTAGTTCGAGATTTCGTAATGGCCGTAGCCGGCGGCGGCCAGCCGCTGC
>JBIPMZ010000054.1:0-11055 GCA_044376165.1 Cyanobium sp. | reverse complement strand
AGCACGGTGCCGCTCTCGGCAGCCAGGCGATACAGGGGGCTGCCCTTGGCGTAGATCACGCCGCGGGGCCTCAGGGCCTGGGCGACGCGTCGGCTCAGGTCGTAGCGAGCCTCGGGGCTCGTCAGCTGCCAGGCCGGTCGTCCCTGGCGATCCTGCTGCCGCAGGTTGAGGGAGCGAAACACAAACGGCACGCTCCCCCCCTCCCGCGGCGGCGGGCGGCGGCTGCAGCTCACCAGCGCGGAGGCGACGACCCCGAGGACGAGGAACAGGGCCAGCCGCGGCCCGAGGGATTCGCACGCCAGCGGGTTTGGAGTCACAGAGGGCTGTCCAGATCGAGACGCTGCATCACCGGCGCCGGTTCCGGCAGGGGCTGACCCGCGGTCAACACGCCCCAGGCCCGGGCTTGCTGCCAAGCCTGCGGGTCGGCTTCCCCGGGGCCGCTCGCCTGTCGCTCCTGACCTAGCTGCTCCAGCATGCGATCGGAGAGATCCGGCAGCAGGGGAGCCAGCAGCACCGCCAGCCAGCGGCTGGTCTCCAGCACGGCGTAGAGATCAGCGGCAACCGCAGCCTCCTGACCGCTCTGCTTGCGTCGCACCCAGGGGGCCTGCTCGTTGAGGAAACCGTTGGCGTCGCCAGCCAGGGCAAGGATCGCCTCGGCAGCGGCCCGGAAATCAAACCGTTGCAGGGCGTCCCCCACGAGGGCATCCACTTCGGCGGCCCGCCGGGCGAGGACATGGTCGGCCCCGGCGGCAGCGCCCGCTGGAGGCACAGCACCGTCGAACCACTTGCGCGCCATCGAGGAGGTGCGGTTCAGCAGGTTGCCGATGGTGTTGGCCAGATCGTTGTTCACCAGATCCTGGAAGCGCTGCTGCTGGAAGTCACCGTCGTCTCCGAAGGGGATGTCGCGCAGCAGATACCAGCGCACGGCGTCCCGGCCGCAGCGCTCCAGCAGCACCTGCGGATCCAGGACGTTGCCGAGGGATTTGCCCATCTTCTGCCCCTCGCGGGTGAGGAAGCCGTGGCCGAAAACCTGCTCCGGCAGGGGGAGCCCGGCGGAGAGGAGCATCGCGGGCCAGTAGACCGCATGAAAGCGCAGGATGTCCTTGCCGATCACGTGCAGGCGAGCGGGCCAGCCGCGCTGAGCGAGCCCAGCGAGGGAGGGAGGCTCGCCGGGGAGCAGCAGGCCGGTGAGATAGCCCAGCAGGGCATCGAACCACACATAAAAAGTGTGGTTCGGATGGCCGGGCACGGGGATGCCCCAGGGCAGGTCCACCCGGGAGATCGAGAAGTCCTTCAGCCCGCTGGCCACGAAGTTCTCCACCTCGCGGCGCCGGGCGGGGGGCGACACGAATCCCGGCCGTGCCACCAGCTCGCGAATCGTGTCTTGGTAGCGGGAGAGGCGGAAGAAGAGATTCACCTCATCCCGCCATTCCAGGGGGCGCCGGTGGATGGGGCATTCCGGATCCTCGGCCTCGTGGGGATCGTCCTTGAATTCCTCACAGGCCACGCAGTACCAACCCTGCTGGCGCCCCTCCACCACGTCGCCACTGGCCTCGACCCGGGCAAAGAACTCCGCCACCAGGGCGGGATGGCGCGGGTCGGTGGTGCGCACGAAGCGGTCGTGGCTGATGCCCCAGCGCTGCCAGAGGGATCGGAACTGGTCGCTGACGGCGTCGCAATGGGCCTGGGGGGTGAGACCGGCGGCCGCCGCGGTGCGTTGAATTTTTAGACCGTGCTCATCGCAACCCGTGACAAAAGTGACCTCCTCCCCCTGCAGACGCTGGAAGCGGGCGATCGCATCACAGGCCAGGGTGGTGTAAGTGCTGCCCAGATGTGGCCGGTCGTTGACGTAATAAAGCGGGGTTGTGAGGGTGAAGGACATCGCACCTGGATCCTGGGGGGCAACGCCCTGGCCGGGAGGCCATAGCCCTCCCGATCGGCCGGATCCTACCGATGGATGCAGGTGGGCTCGGCTCGGGAGAGACTGGATCTTCCCCCTCCCGGCTGTGATCGATGCCTGACGCCAGCGGCGATGCGGCGGTTTTGGTCTGGGGGGGCGGCAGCGGCGGCGTGGCGGCGGCCCTGCAATCCGCCCGGGCGGGAGCCTCCACCCTGCTGCTCACCCCCGGGCCGTGGCTGGGGGGAATGGTGAGCGCGGCGGGGGTGTGCTGCCCCGACGGCAACGAGCTCACCCCCTGGCAGACGGGGCTCTGGGGCGCCCTGCTGCGTGCGCTGGCGGCGGAAACGCCGGGGGGATTGGACCACAACTGGGTGAGCTGCTTCGGCTACAGGCCCAGCACCGCGGAGTCGATCCTGCGCCGCTGGGTGGCGGCAGAACCGCGGCTGCGCTGGTGGCCCCGTTGCCGGGTGCGGGAGCTGCAGCGGCGGGATGGGCGGATCCGGGCCGCCACGGTGGAGCACCCGGGGGGATTGGCGATCCTGCAGCCCACGATCGTGATCGACGGCAGCGACCGGGGCGACCTGTTCCCCTTGGCGGAGGTTTCCTTTCGCCTGGGCTGGGAGGCGCGCGAGACATGGCAGGAACCCAGTGCTCCGCCCCGGGAGTCCCTGGAGAGGGATTCCTTCTTCCAGCGCCAGAGGGTGCAGTCCCCCACCTGGGTGGTGATGGGGCAGCTGGGGGAAGGGCCCGGACCCGGCCCGCGGCGGCCGGAGCTGCCGCCGCCCTTCACCGGAGCCTGTGACCGCTTTGGCCTGGAGGCCACCCTCACCTACGGGCGGCTGCCCGGCGGTCTGGTGATGCTCAACTGGCCCCTGGCAGGCAACGACTGGCATGGAGGACTGGAGCGGGCCTTCCCGGGGGAGGGGGCCGCCGCCGCCGAGGAGGTGGACCCTGGCCTGGCGAACGCGATGCGGGAGCACAGCCGCGCCTTCGCCCGGGTGCTGCGGGAGGTGAGCGATGGCTGGCTCTCCCCCGGAGCCGCCTTCCCCTCCCCGGCCGCGGCGGCCACCGCCCTCGACGGCGACGCCGATCTGGCTTTGATGCCCTACTGGCGAGAGGGTCGCCGGCTGGTGGCCCGGGAGCTGGTGCTCGAGCAGCATCTGCTGCCCCGGGGACCCGGCGCCCAGATCGCCCCCCTGCCGATGACGGCGGAG
The DNA here is from genome assembly GCA_044376165.1 of Cyanobium sp. Lineage (GTDB taxonomy): Bacteria > Cyanobacteriota > Cyanobacteriia > PCC-6307 > Cyanobiaceae > Cyanobium. Next base: position 7,941 of record JBIPMZ010000054.1, on the reverse strand, counting down.
GGCACCACGGCCATCGCGGTGGGCAACTACGCAAATGACCATCACTATCCCGGCCCCGACTGGCCGTTGGCGGCGAAGAGCTGCCGCTGGGGCGGCCGTTGGAGCGGCACCCCCTTCGCCATTCCATGGGGAGCGCTGGTGAGCCGCGAGCTCGAAAACCTGCTGGCGGGGGAGAAAGGCTTCGGGGTGAGTCACCTGGCCAACGGCGCCACCCGCCTGCAGCCTCTGGTGCTCAACCTCGGCCAGGTGGCCGGGATGGCGGCGGCCCTGTGCGTTCGCGAGGGGGTGATGCCGGCGGAGCTGCCGGTGCGCCTCCTGCAGGAGGCCCTGATCGAGGAGCCCACCGCCCCCGCCGGACCCCTGCCGTTGTGGGACACCCCGTGGCACCACCCGCAATGGCGCTCCCGTCAGCGGCAGGCGCTGGACGATCCGGCCCGTCTCGATGCGCGGGGGCACATGGAGGGGCTGCTCGCCGATCCCCGGGTCGCTCCCCGAGAACCGGGGGAGCGGATTTGGGAGGGGCAGCTGGAGGCGGAGGAGGGATCCGCTGGCTACCGACTGCTCGGCTCCCCCGGACCGGATGGCGAACCGTGGCGGCTGATCACCCTCGAACCGGCCCTGCAGGAGTGGCTCTCGGGACAGCGAAACGGAGCGCCCTTGCGGTTGGTGGGCTGCGCCAATCCCTGGGGGCCCTGGCTGCGGGTGTCGCGCCTGGTGGACTGAGCGTGGCGGGCTGCGGGGGAGCGGCTCCTAGGCCCGCGCCTCCAGCCGCAGCTGGTCGCGCAGGGAATCCACCTCCCGCACCCGCACCAGCAGGCTCTGCCCGGGTTCGCGCCCGGCAGGGCAGCGGGCCGGCAGCTCCAGGGCCAGCTCCTCCAGCCACACCAGGCCCAGCTGATCCTGCGGACGCAGCCAGCGCAGGAAGAGGGCGCGCCACTCCAGGCGTGGATGCTTCTCAAACCACACCTGCTGCCAGTGGCGCTGATCGTCACGGCTGATCGCGATCCCCTGCCGCACGGGGCCTTCGATCTCCGTGAGCAGAGCCGCCAGCTGTGCTTCCTGCAGCGGTTCGCTTCCCTCCAGCTGCAGCGCCAGCTGGCGCTGCACCAGCAGGTCGGCGTAGCGCCGGATCGGCGAGGTGGCCTGCACGTAGGCGTCGAGGGCCAGGCTGAAGTGGGGGGAGGGGGTGGTGCCCACGCAGCCACGGCTGAGGCAGCGCTTCAGGGCGGCGTGGCGGACGGGCCCCGGGGAAAGGGCCGCCAACTCCGCGCTGGAGGGCAACTCCGCAGGGGCCTGGCTGCGATAGGGCAGGGCCAGGGCCGTCCGCCTGCCGTGGGCCGCGATGGCCGCGCCGGCCAGGATCATCGCTTCGGCGACGAGGCTTCGGCTCGGCCCTGGCTCGATGATCTCCAGCTCTGGGCTCTCCTGGCGGCAGCGCACCCGACCCTCGGGCTGATCCAGCAGCAGGGCGCCACGGGACAGCCGCCAGGCCCGCCGTCGTTCCAGCAGCCCATGGAGGCGGAGCAGATCCAACTCCTGGGGAGGGGCGAGCTCGATCAGCTCGTCGGCATCGGCGTAGGAGAGGCGGTACGCGGGTTGGATCCAGCTGCGATGCAGGCTCTGGGAGGCGATCGCCCCCTCCCCGTCCAGCTCGATGGCCAGGCTCCAGGCCGGGCAGCGCCTGCCGCTGCGCAGGCTGAAGGGCCCGGTGGCGAGGGCGGGCGGAAACATCGGCAGGAGATCTTGCGCCAGGTAGAGGCTCGTACCCCGCCGGCGCGCCTCGAGATCGAGGGGGCTCCCCAGGGCGATCAGCCGCCCCGGATCGGCTACGTGGATCCAGATCCGGGGGTTGTCCGCCTCGCACCACTGGAGTGAAAGACCGTCGTCGATCTCGGCGGTGTCTTCATCGTCGATCGTGACGGTGTGCAGGTTTGTGAGATCCAGCCGCTCCCGGTCGCCCGGCTGCTCCCGCTCCGCTTCCTCCACCAGCCGCTCCGCCTCCTGGAGCAGCGCGTCGGAGAAGCCCAGCTGCCACTGGGAGCCGGCCAGGGCGGGGAGGTGGTGGCGCGGCCACTGGCCGAGATCCGCCAGCAGATGGCGGATCGCACCGGGCTCGGCAGCGCAATGGGCCTGCTGGAGGTGGCGCTGCAAGGGCTCCGGCAGGGGTTCTTCGCACGCCCCGGCGGCCCACTGGCGCAGCACCTGAAGCTCCCGCGCCTGAACCTCGCCCAGCTCCCCCGGGTCGTCCAGCGGCTGGCGCAGGCGCAACCGCTCCCGCCAGCGGCGTTGGCGGCCGGCTTCGAGGGCCACCCGCCAACGCTCGCGCCGCAGGCGCCGCAGCTCGCCGAACTCCAGGGCCAGAACGGCCCCCTGCCGCCAGCGGAAGAGGGTTTGAGGTCCCTGCAACCACAGCCAGCAGGCCGCCCGTTGGGCGGGCTCTTCGCCGTTGCCGACGAGGGCGGTGAAGGACTCCAACGACAGGGGCTGGAGGGCCTGCCCACCGCTCTCCTCGCGCAACAGCAGCCAGGCGGTGGCGAAATCGCGAGGGCGGGGAAGCGCCTCTGCCAAGCGCGCCGGCTCCAGTCGCCAGGGGGAGTGGCGGATCGTGCCGGCGGGGTCGGCCGCCCCCGAGGGGCTGGCGATCCACTCAAGGGTGCGCAGGGGCAGGCTGGCGGAGCGCCCTTCCGGGCCGAGGGCCACTTCGCCGCGGCTGCCGCGGATCCCCCGCACCACCCCCAGCTGGGCGCCCCTCCCGTCGACGACACCGACCAGGTCGCCGGCTCGGGCGGGGCGGGGGGGGGCGCTGCGGGCCGCGGCAGCGGGCAAGGTCAGCCTTCGGGGTTGACGAAGGGCAGCAGAGCGACGATGCGGGCCCGCTTGACGGCGGTGGTGAGATCGCGCTGCTGCTTGGCCGTGAGGCCGGTGAGACGGCGGGGCAGGATCTTGCCCCGCTCCGTGATGAATTTCTTGAGGAGATCTACATCCTTGTAATCGATCGGATCACCAGGCTTGATCGGAGAAAGACGCTTTTTGAAGAAGGAATTGGACATGGCGGACCAGGAACGAACGGGAAGGGGAAAGAAGGGGCTGGACTCGTGGGGAGACCGCGAGCCTCACTTGATCTCCTTGTGGACGGTGGAGCTGTTGCAGTGAGGGCAGAACTTCTTCAGTTCGAGTCGTTCGGTGGTGTTGCGGCGGTTCTTCTGGGTGGTGTAGCGAGAGACACCCGGAGACCGCTTGGCGGGGTTGGACCGGCATTCGGTGCACTCGAGGGTGACAACGAGCCGGACGCCCTTGTTTTTTGCCATGGAAGGACGTTGCGCCGCGTGAGCGAAGCGAAAGAAACAATCTGCCACCTTACTCCCCAGGGCTCCGCTCCCCCCCTCCTTAAACTTGGGTTCGAATGACCAGGGTTCGATGCGGGTTTCGCTCCAGTGGTTGAGGGAGCTGGTGCAGGGCGACCCTTCCGCGCTGGCGGTGGCGAGTCTGGCCGAGCGACTCTCCCTGGCTGGCTTTGAGGTGGAGGCGATCGACGATCTGGCGGCCCGGGCGGCCGGGGTGGTGGTCGGCTTTGTCGCGCGCTGCGATCCCCATCCCAACGCCGACAGCCTCCGCGTCTGCCAGGTGGATGTGGGCGCGGCGGGCGGGGGCGAGCGGCTCCAGATCGTCTGCGGCGCTCCCAACGTGCGCGCGGGTCAGCACGTGCCGGTGGCCCTGGTGGGCAGCACCCTGCCGGCGGTGAATCTCACCATCAAGCCCGCCCAGCTGCGGGGCATCGCCAGCCAGGGGATGATCTGCTCCCTCCAGGAGCTGGGGCTTGCGGAGAGATCGGAGGGGATCGCGGTGCTCGATGGGGTGCTCGATCCCCTGCCTCCCCCCGGATCCCCCGTGGCACCGATCCTGGGCCTGGAGGATCAGGTGCTGGAGCTGGCGATCACGGCCAATCGCCCCGATGGACTCTCCATGCAGGGCATCGCCCGGGAGGTGGCCGCCCTCGCCGGCGGTCACACCACCTTCCAAGCGCCCCCTGTGGCGGCGGCCTCCCAGCCCCTCCATCCCAGCCCTGCGGCGGCCGCTGCGATGGAGGCTGGCGGGCTGTTCAGCGTCACCGCCCTGGAGGGTGTGAGGGTTGCCCCCTCGCCCGCCTGGCTGCGACAGCGGCTCGAGCGGGCGGGTCTGCGCGCCATCAACACCGTCGTCGACGTCACCAACCTGGTGATGCTCGAGACCGGCCAACCCCTCCACGCCTTCGACCGGGAAGCGCTGGCTCGCCTGGGCGGCGACCTGAATCCCTCCTCCCTCGGGTTGCGCCAGGCCCGCGACGGGGAGCGGCTCACCACCCTCGACGGCGAGGCGCGCAGCCTCGGCCCCGAGGCGTTTCTGGTCACCTACGCCGATCAACCGATCGCCCTGGCCGGGGTGATGGGGGGCCTGGGGGAGGCGGTGCAGGAGGCGACCACGGCGATCTGGCTGGAGGCGGCGGTGTTCCCCCCCCAGGCGGTGCGGCGCTCGGCCCGCAGCCTCGGCCTGCGCACCGAGGCCAGCAGCCGCTTTGAGAAGGGGTTGCCCCGGGAGGCCACCCTGGCCGCGGCCGACCGGGCGGTCCAGCTGTTGCGGGAACTCACCGGAGCGACGGTGCAGGGGCGCTGGCTGCACGAGCGGCCTGCCGAACCCCCGCGGCCGCTGCGGCTCGAGCGGGATCACCTCCACAATCTGCTGGGGCCGGTGCTGGTCGACGGCTTGCCGCAGGATCTGGAGGACGGCCGGATCGAAGCCACTCTCCTGGCCCTGGGCTGTGCCCTGGTGGCGGACGTCGACGGCTGGTTGGTGACCGTGCCCCCCTCCCGGGCGATGGACCTCCAGCGGGATGTCGATCTGATCGAGGAGGTGGCCCGGCTGGTGGGCTATGACCATTTCGCGGCCCACCTCCCCGATCCCCTGGTGCCGGGCGGCCTGCAACCCTCCCAGCAGGTGGAGCGCCGCCTGCGTCAGGGGCTCTGCGCGGCCGGCCTGCAGGAAACCTGCAGCTACACCCTGGTGGCGGAGGGGCCGCAGCGCATCCCCCTGGCCAATCCCCTCCTCGCCGACTACGGCTACTTGCGCGACGAGCTGCATTCGGAGTTGTTGCAGGCGGCCCGCCGCAATCTGCAGGCCTCCCAGCCTGGCTTCTGGGGATTCGAGATCGGCCAGGTCTTCCCGGGCGGCCCCGGCGAGGAGGGGGAGAGGCAGATGCTTGCGGGGGTGCTCTGCGGGGAGCGCTACGGGGAGCTTTGGAGTTGCAGCGGCAAACCCCGCCCCCCCGCCTATTCCCAAGCCCGCGGCGTGCTGCAGGCGGCTCTGGCCCCCCTGCGCCTGCCGCTGGAGGATCGTCCGCTGCCGAAGGATCCCTGCCCCGGCCCGGATGGCGACCTTCTCCACCCGGGGCGGCGCGCTGAGCTGGTGCTGGAGGGGCGGCCGGCGGGCTGGTTCGGCCAGCTCCATCCCGCCCGCGCCGAATCCCTCGACCTGCCCGATGCCACCTATCTCTTTGCGCTGAGCCTGGCCCCGCTGCTGAACGCCGCCACCCGTTCCAACCGCTGGCAGCCAGCCTTCGCCCCCTTCCCCACTGTGCCGGCCTCGGAGCGGGACCTGGCGCTCGTGGTCCCCAACGACACCACAGCGGCGGCCCTGCTGGGGGCCATCCGCAAGGCCGGCCGGCCCCTGCTCGAGCGGGCCGATCTGGTCGATCGCTACGAAGGCGCCCAGCTGGGGGAGGGACAGTGCAGCCAGGCGTTCCGCCTCCGCTACCGCGACAGCCGCCGCACGCTCACCGACGCAGAGGTGGAGCAAGCCCATGCCCGGGTGCGCGCCGCCGTGGCGAAGCAGTTCGGCGCCGTGCTGCGCAGCTGATCCCCCCTGCGCAGGGCTGGGGGGCGTTCAGCGCTCCAGCACCGCCAGGGTTTCCACATGGCTGGTGTTGGGGAAGAAATCGAGGGGTTGCAGCCATCTCCCCCGGTAGCCCCCACGGCGGCAGAGGCTGGCCAGATCCCGGGCCAAGGTGGCGGGATCGCAGCTGAGGTAGAGCAGCAAGGGCGGCCCCAAAGACTCCAAAGCGGCCAGGGCCTCGGGTTCCAGGCCCTTGCGGGGTGGATCGACGAACAGGGCGCTCCAGAGCGGGGCAGGACCGCCGAGGCGCTCCGCCAACACCGCGCCGACGGCCGCTTCCTCAAACTGGGCCCGCTCTGTCAGGCCGTTCGCCTCCGCATTGCGGCGCGCAAGGGCCACGGCGCTCGCTTGCTGCTCAATGCCCAGCACCTGCCAGCCGGAGGCCGCCAACGGCAGGGAGAATGTGCCGATGCCGCAGTAGGCGTCGAGAAGCCGGCCGCTCCCTGCGCCCAGGGCCTCCCGCAGCAGCGGCACCACCCGCTCTGCCTGGGTGGTGTGCACCTGAAAGAAGCTGTCGGCGGCGATCCGGAGCTCCAGGCCCGCGAAGGGCTCCCGCAGCTCCCCCCGTCCGGCGATCACCCGGGTTTCGGCGCCCAGCAGCCGGTTGCCGCTCTGGCGCTGCAGGTTGAGGCAGACCCCCACCACCTCTGGCCAGCGCTGGTGCCACTCCGCGGCCAGCCCCTCCAGACCGGGCAGGTGCTCCTGCGAGGCGATCAGGGTGATCAGCACTTCGCCGCTGTGGTGACCGACCCGCAGGGCCAGGTGGCGCAGCCCCCCGGCCTCTCCACCGGCGTGCCGATCGATGGGCCAGGGGGTGGCTTCCAGATCCCGCTTGATCGGGGCGATGAGGCGGTCGAGGCGGGGGTCCAGCACCGGACAGTGGTTGAGGTTCACGATCTGATGGGAGCCCCGCCGGTAGTAGCCGGCCCGCAGGCGCCCCTCCTGCCGCTCGAGCGGGATCACCGCGCGGTTGCGGTACCCGAGGCCCGTCGGCGCCGCGATCAGGGGTCGCAACGGAATCTCCAGGTCGGCGATGCGCCGCAGGGACTCCGCCACCCGTCGCTGTTTCCAGTGCTGCTGGCCGTCATCCTCGAGCGCCTGCAAGGTGCAGCCCCCACAGCGGTCCGCCAGGATGCAAGGGGGGCGGCGCCGCTGAGGGGAGGCTTCGAGCCGTTCCTCCAGTTCCCCGTGCCAGTGGCGACGCGCCCGATGGGACAGCCGCACCCGCAGGCGCTCACCGGGCAGCCCGCCGGCCACGAAGATCACCTGCCCCGCGGAGCGGCCCACGCCCCGCCCCTCCTGGTCGAGGTCGTCCACCGTGAGATCGAGGCGCTGCCCGAGCCTGAGGGGTGACGAATCCGGGGGGAAGAAGGGGGTCATCGCCCGGCCTGCGGCTGCCAGGACCCTACCGATGGATCCACTGGGCTCCGCCGCAGAAGCGGATCCAAGGGCCCTTCCGCGCTTCTCTGCAAAGGGGCGTTACACCTTGTGCGGCACGCCCCCGGCACAGCGGGACCCGCTCGATAAGATGCATCGGTCCGGTCCCTGCTCCATGAGCGTCGTTCGCGATCTGATCCTCCAGGCCGATGATCAGCTCCGCTACCCCACGGGCGGCGAGCTGCGCTCGATGGTGGATTTTCTCAGGGGGGGCAGCCGTCGCCTGGCCGTGGTGCGCGTTCTCACCGACAACGAGAAAAAGATTGTCGAAGAGGCCGCCCGCCAACTTTTCACCCGCAAGCCCGAATATGTGGCTCCGGGCGGCAACGCCTTCGGGCAGAAACAGCGGGCCCAGTGCCTGCGGGATTTCAGCTGGTATCTGAGGCTGGTCACCTACGGCGTGTTGGCCGGCAGCACCGAGCTCATTCAAAGCATCGGCCTGGTGGGAGCACGCGAGATGTACAACAGCCTGGGGGTGCCCATGCCGGGCATGGTGGAATCGATGCGCTGCCTGAAGGAAGCCTCCATCGCTCTGCTCGGCAGCGAGGAAGCCACCCTTGCCGCCCCGTACTTCGATTT